>JBCCGX010000431.1:0-7925 GCA_039029035.1 Acidobacteriota bacterium
GACGTAGCCGTTGAAGCTGTGGTAGCCCTCGTAGATGTCACGGCCGATGGATTTGGGATGGATGTCTTCACCGCGCACCCAGGGGTGCTGCTTGCGGAAGACGTCGAATGTGGCGTTGATGAAGTCGACCCCGGGCTGCGGGTGGGTGACTTCCTCGAGCTTCTCCATGCGCTCCTCGTAGGGCACACCCTCGGCCTTGAGGCGACCGATGAGATCACCCTTGAGCTTGTCGATCTGCCGGTAGAGCACCGCTCGCGGGTCTTCCAGGATCGCCTCGACCAGGGTGACCACGTCGAGGGCGTATTCCGGATCTTCCGGGTCGAGCACTTCGATCGCCTCGACCATGTAGAGCGCCAGCGCCTGGAAGAGCGAGAAGTCCCACTGCAGATCTTCGTTGACCACCACCCACATGTAGCCCGACTTCGAGTCGCGCTCCATCTTGAGGATGCCGGAGCGGCTCATCGAGCGCACCAGCATGGCGGCGTAGCGCAGCCGCTTGCGCTGTTGCACTTCGGTCTCGTGCGAGAGAGCGATCAGCTCGCGCAGGGAATCGAAATTGTCACGCTCGGCGACGTCTTCCTCCGCGTCGCGCTGCACCAGGTTGACCACCATGCCGTGGGTGATGCGAAAACGCGAGGTCAGCATCTCCGGCGGACGGTTGATGAGCTTCTGGAACGTGTCGTTGCTCCAGCCGACAAAGCCCGGCGGCGGCTTCTTGGGGCGCGCCTTCTTGCCCTTCTTCGGATTCGCCAGGCGACGCCGGGTCTCGATTACGTGCTCCGGCGCCTGGCACACCACGCTGCCGCGGTCATCGAAGCCCTTGCGCCCGGCGCGGCCAGAAATCTGCTTGAAGTCGCGCACCTTGAGGATACCGATCTTCGAGCCGTCGTACTTGCTCAGCTTGGTGAACAACACCGTGCGGATCGGGATGTTGACCCCGACTCCCAACGTGTCGGTGCCGCAGATCACCTTGAGATGTCCTTGCTGCGCCAGTTGCTCGACCAGCAACCGGTATTTGGGCAACAGGCCGGCGTGGTGGATGCCGACACCGAAACCCAGGAAGCGGCGGATGTCCTTGCCGTAGGGGGTGTCGTAGCGGAAATCGCCGATCGACTTTTGGATCGCCTTGCGCTCTTCCTTACTGCACAGGCGAACGCTGGTCAGGCTCTGGGCAAGCTCGGCGCACTCGCGCTGGGTGAAGTTGACGATATAGATCGGCGCCTTGCCGCTCTTGAGAAGCTCTTCCAAGGTCTCGTGCAGAGGCGTCTCGCGATACTCGTAGTCGAGCGGCACCGGCCTGTCTTCAGAGTAGACCAGCGACACCTTGCGGCCGCTGCGCGCCTCCATTCGCTCGGCGATCGGCGCGGTGTTGCCGAGGGTGGCCGACATCAGCAGGAAGGTCGCCCGCGGCAGGGTGATCAACGGCACCTGCCAGGCGACACCACGCTCGGGGTCGCCGTAGTAATGGAACTCGTCCATCACCACGTAGTCGGCGCCGGATTCGTCACCCTGGCGTAGGGCGCGGTTCATCAGCACTTCGGCGGTGCAGCAGATGATCGGCGCCTCGGCGTTGATCGAGGCGTCGCCGGTCTGCATGCCGACTTGCTCCGGCCCCAGGTCGTCGCACAAACCGAAGAATTTCTCGCTCGCCAGGGCCTTGATCGGGCTGGTGTAGAAGCACCGCTTGCCCTCGCACAGGGCCTTGAAGTGCATCGCCATCGCCACCAGCGATTTGCCCGACCCGGTGGGGGTGTTGAGGATCACATGGCGGCCGGCCATAATCTCCAACACCGCCTCTTCTTGCGCCGGGTAGAGGCTGAAACCGACGTCCGCCACCCAGCCGAGGAAGAGATCGAGGATCTCGTCCGCGTCGCTGACGCCCCCCTCGGGAATGCGCGAAGAGAGGTTGGGGTGGGCCGTCTCGTCTTTGACCGCCTCTTCTTTGGGTGCCTCGACGTCGGTGTCGCTATCGGCTGTCAGGGATGTGGACATGCAGCACGGTCCTTCCGCGGCGAGGCAGAGGCGATCGAGGAGTGGCGCTCCGTCGAGATAGGTCTACTGTAGCGTATCGTGCGCCACGCTTCCGAATCCCTACCCAGAGTTCATTGAAATTCGATCGACCTGAAACAATTTAGAGTCAAACGCCACAGAACCGCGTGCCTCTGTATGGGAGCACGCGTTTCGCCCGACTCAGCGCTGCAGCATCCACTTGATCTTTTCGACCCTTTCGACGATCTCGCTCTCGTTCATGGCTTGCAGGTGTGCCGGTAGCAGCCGCGGGTAGCTGCAGTGTAGCGCTGCGATCAGCATCTGGAGCTCGCGCTCGCGCTCGATCGCACGGCTTGCCTGCCAGCCTTCGAGCACCTGGGTGGCTTCGATCTCGGGGTTCTTGCGCCGTGAGGCCAAAGTTTCCGCCACCAGGTTGCGGTAGTCGCGGGCCGAATAGTAGTCGGTCTCGGCCACCACCGAGGTCAGCTCTTCGTCGGCCAGCTCGATCCCCTTGCGGCGGAACATCTCGTTGACGAAGGCCCGGCGATCGTCGCCTTCGAGGTCGAAGATCGGCACTTGGATCGGCGAGCGGCTCTTGATGTCGGGGTCGAGCTCGTCGGGGCGCGAGGTCATCAGACCCCACAGCACCTTGCCGAGGAAGGAAGGGTCACCCATCATCTTGATGATGTTGCCCGACAGGCGCTTCTCGGTCTTGTGGGTCTCGCCGGAATGGATCGAGCCGAAAGCAGTGTGGGCTTCGTCGACCAGGATGAGGATCTTGCCGAAAGTGGCGATGTGCCAGCGCAGGAGCTCGAAGAACTTGTCCGTCTCGCCGAAGTAGGAGCCGCGGATGCCGGCGAGCTCGACCACCACCCGTCCCGAGGCCGCGGCATGGGCTTCGAGTTGGAAGGTCTTGCCGCCGCCATTGGGCCCTGAGACCAGGATCGCCGAAACCGCCGTTTCCTCTTCCTCGCAGCGCTCGAAGATGGTGCGGAAGATCTCGCCCGTCTCGCGGTAACCGATCACATCCTCCGGCCCGTGCTTGGGGTACTTGATGCGGATGATCTCGCCGAGCTCGGCTTCCAGGATGCGGTTGACCTCGCGCACCACGTCGCTGCGCTCCACCCGCTGGCCACTGCGGGTGGCGACCTCCAGCAGATCCTTGATGCTGGTCAGGGTGAGGCCGGCGGAGTCGTGGCAGAACTTTTCCCAGCCGCCTTCGAAGCGCAGCTTGTTGTGATCGCGCCGGAACCATTTGACGAACTGGCGCCGCTCGCTGTGCTGCGGCAACTGGATCTCGATGTGGGTGGCGGCGGGCAAGGCGGTGATCTTGCCGTTGACCTCACTCTTCACCGGGTTGACCAGGAGCAATAGGTCCGGCCCGCCGACGAAGACCGGATCGTTGGCCCAGTGCAGGAAGAGCACCAGGCGCTGGCGGTCGAGCTCGGAAAGACGAGTGAAGTCGCCGGCCGGGAACAAAGCGCCCGCATACTGCAAGACCAGGCAGAGCGGCTTGATCGACTCACCCGCCTCGCGCGCCCGATGGAAAGCGTCGGCCATGCCGCGCAGCAAGACCAGGGCCGAGAGCGGGTTGTGGCGGCTGCGCTCGATCAGCTCCTTCATCAAGCGGCGCCGCGACTCCGGCACCTCGGTGCCGTCGGTCGACTCGCAAATGCGGATCACTTCGTGCTCGGTCTCGGTGTCGTAGAACGTGACACCGGACGCGATATCGACCCGCACCAGGTTGAATTTACTACCCAGCTCGGCCCGCACCGCCTGCTCGAGGGAGACGAAATCGTCCTCACTCGACGAGTGGAACAGCCCGTGGACGTCACCGGTCAAGAGCACCAGGCTCTTGCGTCGCAGGTTGTAGGCCTCGCTCAGGTGTTCGAGGAACAGGGCTCGTTGATTCGTGGCGGTGTTGGCCGCTTTCTTGGACATGGTTGTTTTCCTCTCACCGCGAGCTTATCCAACTCTGTCTATTCCGGGTGGCCCGCGATTGGTCCGCCAAGACTACAACGCCGAAGACTGCAACACAGCGTGAGATTAACGCAGCGTGGGATTCTCGGGTCTCGCGAGACAGATACTCTTTGGAAGCAGGCTCAGAAGCACCGTACGAGCAAGGTACCGTTCCCGGTAGCGGGTCTCGGTGTAGTATCAGATTCAATCAGGATTCAGACCAGAGCTGTATTTGAATGGCCGCATTAATCGTTTCTGTCGGCGAAGATGCTCGATCTGCCCTCGAGGCTCTTGATTTGCCTCGTCAAGGTGTCGAGACGATCCATACACCTCGCCTAGAGGACTTGAATCTCGAGCCTGGATCGCGCCAGAAGCTGGCAGCGCTGGTTGTCTTCGACAGAAAGGCGGCCGCCCCTCTAGCGAGCGCCGAGGTGCTGCCAGAAGTTCCGATCATCGGCCTCCACAGTTCGCCGGTCGGCCCGGGTCGCCTCGAGGGCGATTCGATCTTCGCCCTCGTCCAACCCAGCCGCCGGGAATTGGTCGAGTTCTTCTCTGATTTGGATCGCCTAAGGCGGCTCAGCCAAAGCCTGGCAGAGGCCGTCTGCGAGCTACTCGGAGCAGATCTCGGCATTGTTTGGCAGCGTGACCGTCGCCTGAAGCGCTTCCGAGCCGCTGGTTGGCACGGCACGTTGTCACCTGAGCTACTCGAGTCTCTCCCTGCAGATCTCGAGCTGGCGGACGAAGGGTATGAAGGCGGATTGCCTCCACCGCAAGGCTTGCCGGCGCCCCGATCCGGAGCAGACTTCGATCGCGCCTTCTTTCTGCCGGTCGGATCTCTCGAAACCGGAGTCGACGGTATCCTCGGCGGTTACTTCAGCGAGGATAGCGAACCATCGATGCACCAGGTCTCGAAGGCGCGTCTGTGCCGCCATCTGACCCGCCAAGCCAAGGCCCAGCTCGCGGCTTCGGATTCGATCGCACGGAGTTTGAGACGTCGAGAGATCAGGCGACTGGCTGCAGACCTCTCGGTCTCGCAAGCACCGATGGAGCACCTTCTAGGGTTGAGCCAGCGCATGACCGCCGCGTCGAGCGGTCAAGTGTTCCTGACAACCTTCGACGATCGCCTGCAGCTCTCTGTCGATTCCGGTGAGCCGCCAGGACCCCGACCCGCCAGAGAGAGCTACCGAGATCTCCCCTCGACAGCCACACTCGAGACCCTTTCGATCGACGAGCAACAGGCCGGATTCGATGAAATCATCGTGCCCCTCAAAACCTCGGATGCGCGCATCGGTGCTCTTCAGCTCCAGTCCGAGGTGGGCGGCTTCTTCGATCATCACGATCTCGCGGCGGCAACCGAGGTCACGAGCTCCCTGCTCGAGACCTTGACGCCATGTCCGGCCCATCGCCTCGCCGCGAGCTTTTCTGAGCTTTCTTTTGCCCGTGATCTCGAGGGGCTGGCCCAGGCGATCGTCCGGGAGGTCGGCGAGCTGACCGGCGCCGATACGAGCTTGTGGATGGCGAGCACCCGAGAAGGTGAGAGGAATCTCGCTTTTCGGACGGTGGCTCACACAGCAGGAGTTAGGCCTGAGTTCGCCGCTACGGCAAAGTTACCGATTACAGCCGGCTCTTCTTACACAGCCGAAGCGCTGAGGCGACGGGAGCCTCTTTGGATTGCTGACGTCCAAGAGGCCGCCGCCCAGTTGCGCTTCCAGTACGTGGAGGAGGCTCGGCAACGAGGTTGGCGGTCGTTCCTGGTCTTTCCGCTGCATGGCGGATCAGACGAACCGTTTGCGGCACTGACCTTGTTCTCGTCCCGGCCCTCCGTTTTCGGACCCATCACGGTCGAGCAGCTACGACCACTGGTCGAGCAAGCCAACGTCGCACTACATGAAGAGCGACGTTCGGAGATGCTCCACTATCTCGTCCAGACCGAGCGCTACCTGAACTCGAGAATGGCGGACTTGCCGACCGGCCTGCTGCAGGACGTCGCCGGGCTGGCCTTGCGACTGACCACGGCCGACAGCGTCGTGATCTATCCCTACGACACCATCCGAGCAAACTTCTACGCCCGCAAGTACATCGTCGGTGTGGGACTGAAGGAAAACTGGCCCTATCGGAACAAGCCGCGGCTACGCGGCCTGGCAGCTCTCGTGCGCCGCGCCGGAATGATCATCGTCCCCGACGTTCAGGCTCTTGCCGAAGACCCTTCAAAGATCCGCATCGACCGCGAAGGGGTCTCCCACCAAGAGCTGGCCAAGCGAATTCTCGCGGCCCCGTTCATCCGACGCGAGGGTATTCGCTCCTTCATTGCCATCTCGCTCCACTCTGACTCGCCTGGAAGGCCTGAAGCGCCGCAAACCGAAGAAGTCGGCATCCTTTACATCAACTACCGAACGCCGCGGACCTTCAGCAAAGCCGAGCTCGAGACTATCCGTATCTATGCCAACCAAGTCACCAGTGCGATTCGTCGAACCTGGCTCTATCTCGACGCCAAGCGCCAGGCGGACGAGCTCACAACACTCTCCGATATAGCCAGCCGGATCTTGTCGAGGCCCGATCGCCGAGAACACCTCCAAGCTCTGGTGCGCGAGGCTGCCGATCTCTTGCGAGCCTCAGGTGCTACAGCGTATATCTACCCGGCGGATCCCGAGCGTCAGAAACTGAGCCTGGTCGCAGCCAAGGGCGTCGACAGCGATCTGTGTCCGATCGGGATGACCGTCCGCAAAGGGGAGGGGCTTGCCGGCCGTGTCCTCGAATCCGGCGAGCCACTCATCGTTTATGACTATCCGAGGTGGGAGGGAAGGATTCCTCGGCTAGCCAATACCTTCTATTCCGTGGTCGGAGTCCCTCTGAAGCGCGAGCAGGAAGTCGTTGGAGTCCTGGCGGTTTTCGACACCATCCAGCGGCGACGATTCGACAAGAATAGAGATGTCCCGGTACTGGAGCGCTTGGCGCATCTTGCGGCCCTCGTCCTCGAACATGCGCAAATGTCTCGGCTCGTCGATGCCTTCCGACACACGACCCACTCCAGTCTGGCGATCAGTCGACCGGTCGAGCTGCGGGAGCTCAAGAAGACAATTGTCGATCGCGCCGCATCGCTCTTGATCGTCGACCGCGATGGCGGACTGGGGGCCGCTCTCTGGCGCTTCGACACCGAGCGAGAGCTCGCGGTCATCGAACACAGTACTGCTAGCAACTTCGAAGGTACAGAGCTTCACCTCGGTGACGGCCTGATCAAACTCGTCATCGACAAGGGCCGGGCCGCCTTCCGGAACGACTATCCCGGCTGGCGGTCGTGCCCGGAGCCCTTCCGATCCAGCAACAAGCTGGATCTGCTCAAGAACGTGATCGAGGTCCCCATCACCTATGGCGGCAAGATCCACTATGTGATCGCGATCACCAGCTCCAAAGTCGACCGTCCGTTCAATCAAGACGACGCCGATCTGCTCGAACGCTTCGCCGAGTTTGCCAGTGTAGCTCTCGAGAAAGCCGAGCTGGTCTTGGACGAACGGCACCTGCGCCAGCAGGCCGATATCTTGCGGGAAGTGTCGACCGCGATGGTCGCTAGCCATACCTTGCACGAGGTTGGCGAACAGATTTTGGCCGGGCTCAGCCGAGTCGTGCCCTACGACCGAGCAACCGTTCAGCGGATCGATGGCAACCGGCGCCAGATCGTGGCTCACAAGGGGTTCAAACCGCCACGACCCGACGAGCGGTTTCGTCCTCTGAGCGCCGACAAGGATATCGAGCGCCTGGTGCAGGAGCGCTCGACCCACATCATCAAGAACAAGGTGGCCGATTGGCAGGGCCAGGTGGAAGGGCAGAGGATCCCGACCTGGATCGGAATCCCGCTGTTCGATGGAGAAACGACGCTCGGGCTGATCACCCTGTCTTGCGACCGACCGGATGCCTACTCCAACGGCATCACAGATACGCTCAGCCTCTTCGGCAGCCATGCGACCGTCGCACTACAGAAA
>JBCCGX010000432.1:0-7914 GCA_039029035.1 Acidobacteriota bacterium
GCTGGGCTTGGTTCTTGAGCTCGGGCGGTAGCATGAGGGTCGTTCGGTGCATGGCTTTGCTCCTCCTCTCAGAGCACCAACATAATAACACAGCCATAACCCACACCGCCATAACTCCAAGCCCACTTCGACGACGACGGCCAAAGCCGACCGGCCGCCGAGGGAGGGTATAGGATGGGCCCCAACATCCAGCCATGGCCGAGCTAGCTCCTATCCCGTTCCCGGATCTCGTGCGCCGCATGCGGCGCGAGGTCGAGGTGAGCCAGGCGATCTTCGATCTGCCAGTAAAGAAGTGGTGGATCCCAGACCCGAAGCTCGACCTGGGTGCCACCCACTTCGACCGCCGGGCGGCGACCCCAGTAGGACCGGCGGCGGGGCCGCACACCCAGCTGGCGCAGAACATCGTGCTGTCGTGGCTTGCCGGGGCGCGGATCATCGAGCTCAAGACGGTGCAGATCAACGACCGGCTGGAGATTCCGCGGCCGTGCATCCACGTGCCCAACGTGGGCTACAACGTCGAATGGTCCCAGGAGCTGCTGGTGGAGCAATCGATCATGGAGTATGCCAAGGCGTGCTACCTGATCGAGATTCTCAAAGCGACACGCGCCTTCGGTGTTTTCCCCGACCCGGCGGGCTTCGATGTTTTCCCCGACCCGGCGGGCTTCGATGTGATCTACGACATCAGTGTCGGCTACGACCTGGAAGGGATCCAGTCCGAGAAGGTGACTGGCTTCATTCGCGCCCTGCAGAATCCGGCCCAGTACTTCGAGAGCCTACGCCACGAGCTGACCGGCGATCTCACCGAGTTTCGCGACCTGGAGCTGCCGCCGGCAATCTCCGACTGCGTCACCCTCTCGACCTTCCATGGTTGCCCGGCGGACCAGATCGAAGCCATCGCCCGCTACCTGATCGGCGACCTTGGCCTGCACACGATCATCAAGCTCAATCCCACCCTGCTCGGCTTCGACAACGTCAGCGAGCTGCTGCACGAGCGCCTCGGCTACACCCACCAGGAGCTCAGCCGCGAAGCCTTCCGGATGGACCTGCAGTACGACGACGGGCTCGAGATCCTGCGCCGGCTCAAGGCGTTGGCCGAGAACCGCGGCTCGATCATCGGCGCCAAGTTCACCAACACCCTGGTGGTGAAGAACCAGCCCGACGTTTTCCCCACCCAAGCCGATCCCTACATGTACCTCTCGGGTCAGCCACTGCACGTGATCGCGATGCACCTGATGCAGCGCTTCCGCGAGGACCTGGGCTTCGAGTTCCCGGTGTCATTCTCGGCCGGTATCGACGCGAAGAACTTCCCCACCGCGGTGGCTTGCGGCATGGTGCCGGTGACGACCTGCACCGACCTGCTGCGCCAAGGCGGCTACGGTCGTCTGCCGGGCTACCTCAAAGGCCTCGGCAAGGCGATGCGTCGACTCGGCGTCAGCACCCGCGAAGCCTACGTGCTGGCGGCCAATGGCCAGGGCGGCGCGGCGGTACAGGAGACCTTGCGGGCGCTGGCGCCGGAGACCGCTCCGGAGCACAGCAAGCGGCTCAGCACTCTGGCTACCAACGAGCCCGACGCCCTGCCCGACGCCCTGCGCCAAGTGGCGGTAGACGCCGGCCTCGACAGCGACGCGGTCGTCCTCCACGCCACCCGCGTCGCCGGGCGCCTCAACGGGCGCGACCTCGTTCCGCCCCTGGCCGAGGACCCGCGCTACCACGCCGAGCGAAACCGCAAGACGCCGCGCCGGATCGACAGCACCCTCGACCTCTACGACTGCATCAACTGCGACCTGTGCATCTCCGCCTGCCCCAACGACGCCATCTTCGCCTACGCCGCTGAGCCAACCGAGGTCGCCACCGATCGGCTCACCAGCAATGGCAACGGTGGCCTCGAGCGCTCCGAGGGCGCCGGCTTCAAGGTCGCCGACAGCCACCAGCTAGCGGTGGTCGAAGGCGCCTGCAACGAGTGCTCGAATTGCGAAGTCTACTGCCCCGAGCAAGGGGCCCCCTTCGTGGTCAAGGAACGGCTCTTCCTGAATCGCGAAGCCTTCACTACAGAAGCGAACCTCGACGGCTTCTGTCGCGAAGCGGACGTCCTCCACGCCCGCCTGGGCGGCGTCGAGATGCGCTTCACGCCCGAGCCGACGCAGAACCGCGCCACCGTCACCGGCGACGCCTTCCACCTCGAGCTCACCTGGGAGCCCTTCGAGGTGGTTCGAGGCCATCTCACCGGACCGAAGGTCGAGCTCGACACAGCTCTCCTTTGGCGCATGAAGACGGTGTGGGAGCAGATCTTCGGCGCGGCGACCTGGTTCGTTACACCGGATTGAGACGGCGCCTCGCGCTCGATGACGGCCGCTGGCTCCGCGTCCAATAGCCGACGAATCTCAAACGGCAGCCATCGATACCCCAGGCGGTGCCCCCCGTTGGATGCAGTAGACTGCCAGGGAAGGAGAGTTCTATGCGCAGCCGATTCGTCAACCTGCGGATTCCCGCCGGCAAGAACAACACCCGCCGGGCCGAGCTGGTGGTCGAAGGCGAGCACTTCGTCGCCATCGACTCCGCCAGCGAGCCCGATGCCGGCGCCAGCGACCCGGCCGAGGAGCGGATCGACCTGCGTGGCGCCCTGGTGCTGCCCGGAGTGATCGACGGCCACGTGCACTTCGACGACCCGGGATTCACCCACCGCGAGAACTTCGAGACCGGTACCCGGGCGGCGGCGGCCGGCGGCGTGTCGTGCATCGTCGACATGCCCTGTACCTCGCTGCCGCCGATCACGTCCGGCGCCAGCTTACACAACAAGTTGGGCGTCATCTCGCCCAAGGCGCACGTCGATTTCATGCTCTGGGGCGGGGTGTGCGCCAACTCGATGGAAAAGCCTGATTGGCGCGACGACCTGGCCGAAATCGCCCAGGAAGGGGTGGGATCGGTCAAGGTCTACATGCTCTCGGGTATGGACACCTTCCGCGACCTCGGGGCCGATGAGATCCGCCAGGTGCTGCGCGAGACCGAGCGCCTGGGCGTGCCGGTAGGCGTGCACGCCGAGGATCGCGAACTGGTGCACGAGCTGACCGACTGGCTGCAGCAGAACGGCCAAAACAGCCTGCTGGACTACGCCGCGTCCCGGCCTGCCGAGGCGGAGATCAACGCTGTCACCACCATGCGCGACCTGTGCCGTGAGACCGGCGGCCGGGTGCATATCGTCCACGTCGGCACCGGCCGTGCCCTCGACGTGATCGCCGAGGCGAAGAGCGACGGCCTGCCGATGAGCGGCGAGACCTGCCCGCACTTTCTCGAGTTCATCGCCGAGGATTTCGATCGCCACGGCGCTTCGCTCAAAACCGCCCCGGTGGTCAAATCGGCGACCGATCGTAAGCGCCTGTGGGAGGGTGTTGTATCCGGCGAGCTCGATTACGTCGCCACAGACCACGCCGCCGGCCAGTGGCCGGAGGAGAAGCAAACCGGCAACGCCTGGACCGACTACGGTGGCATCCCCGGGGTCGAGCTGATGCTGCCCTACCTGCATACTGCGGGTGTAAAAGAAGGCCGCTTCACCCTCGAGCGGCTGACCGAGATCACCGCGTCAGCCCCGGCACGCTTCTTTGGCATCGAGCAACGCAAGGGGCGCCTGGCGGCCGGATTCGACGCCGACTTCGTCGTCTTCGACGATGCCGAGACCTGGACAGTGCAAGCGGAAGATCTGCACAATCTGAACCGCTACACCCCGCACGAAGGGCAAACGATGACCGGCCGCGTCCGCTCCCTCTACGTGCGCGGCCAGCGCGCGTTCCATCGCCGATCCGACGGCGGGGAGAATTTCGCAGCGCCGGGAACCGGCGAGTGGGTCAAACGTCAGTCGAGGGTCGCATGACCAGCGCCGGCACAGAGCGCCCTTACCTGCTGGGCAACGGCCACGTTTTGACCGCCACCGCCAAGCCGGTGGTGATCGACGACGGCGCGGTGGTCTGGCAAGGCGAGCACATAGTTGCGGTCGGCCCGGAGGGCGAGCTGCGCTCCAGATTCCCCGATGCGGTCTTCCTCGACGCCAGGGGCGGCCTGATCCGCCCCGGCTTCGTCAACCTGCACCACCACTTCTATTCCGCTCTGGCCCGAGGGCTCGATCCAGGCGCCGAGATGAAGGATTTCAGTCAGGTGCTAGACCGCCTCTGGTGGCGGCTCGACCGCGCCCTCGACGCGGAAACGGTGCGCCTCTCGGCGCAGTTGTGTGCCGCCGATTGCGTGCGCTGGGGCAACACCACCGTCTTCGATCACCATGCTTCGCCGTCAGTCGTTGCCGGCAGCCTCGACCTGATCGCAGGTGCGATGGAGGAGGCGGGACTCTCGGCGGTGCTGTGCTACGAGGTTACCGACCGCAATGGCCACGACGAGGCCCTTGCCGGCATCGAGGAAAACCTACGCTTCTTGGAGGCACGGCGCGATGATCCAAGGATCCGTGGCATCTTCGGGCTCCATGCCAGCTTCACCCTGCGTGACGAAACCCTGAAGGAGGTCGCCCGCCGGCGGAGCGACGTCGCAGGCTGCCACATCCATCTGGCCGAAGATCCTGTCGACGTCGCTGCCACCCGCGAGGTTTTCGGCGTCGGTCCGGTCGAACGCCTCGAGCGTTTCGGCCTGCTGGACGAGCGCGCTCTGCTGGCCCACGGCATTCACCTGGACGACGAAGCCTACACCACCATCGCCGGCCACGGTTCGACGGTGATCCACAATCCCGAGTCGAACAACAACAACGGCGTCGGCCGGCTCGACACAGTGCGAACCGGTGCCCTCGGTTGCCGGGTCGGCCTCGGTACCGACGGCATGTCCTCAGCCGTTCAGCGGGCTCTGCGCTCGGCTTTCCTTACCCATCGCGGCGCCACCCGCGACCCGATGAGCGGTTTCGAGGTCTTGCCCGAATTGTTGGAAACAAACGTCGAGGTGGCCCGGACGTTCTTCGACGAACCGCTCCTCGGTACCCTCGCCCCCGGTGCACCGGCCGACGTCATCTCCATCGACGCGCCGACACCGACCCCGCTCACCGCTGCCAATGCCTTCGGCCACCTGGTGTACGGTGCCAGCGAGGCGCCGGTACGCCACACCGTCGCCCGCGGCCGGGTCGTGCTGGAAGACTTCCGCCACACCACCGTCGACCCGGGAGAGCTCGCCGCGCGTGCTCGAGGGCTCTCTCCGGCGCTGTGGCAACGCTTCCACCAACTCGAGTGGGGAACGCCCCATCTCGGCGAGGACTGATCGAGCGTTTGACCCTGCCCGTCACCCATAGATAGCTCATTCCACAGATCTCTGGTACAACTGGGGGATTCACCTCGGTTCTTTCGGAGGTCACACCATGAGCCAGATCAGCAAGAGGGAAGTCCGAGAGAGAGCGATTGAGCGTTGCCGGGAGAAGGGAGTTCTCATCCCAACCCTGGCGCAAATGAGCGATCCGAGCACCGTCGACCCGGCGGTGCGGGCCGCCCTGGCAGAGGTCGACATGCAGGCGGTCGACCCGCTGAATCTGTTTCGCATCTCCTGGCACAACGATCCCGAGACCGGCGGCTTCGGCCCGGTCAACACCTTGGAGTTTCCACCCGAGCTGACCGGCGTCGAGGCGCGGATCGTCGGTCTCGTCGGCAAGCACTTCCCCACCGGCGCCCACAAGGTCGGCGCGGCGTTCGGCTGCCTCGCCCCACGCCTGGTTAGCGGCGAATTCGATCCCACCCGCCAACGTGCCGTGTGGCCGTCGACCGGCAACTACTGCCGCGGCGGCGTGTTCGATTCAGCCCTCCTGGGCTGCCAGTCCGTAGCGATTCTGCCCGAGGGCATGAGCCGTGAGCGGTTCCACTGGCTGCAGCAGATGGAGGCGGAGATCATTGCCACGCCAGGCACCGAATCGAACGTCAAGGAGATTTTCGACGCCTGCTGGGAGATCCGAAACAACCAGCCCGACGCGGTGATCTTCAATCAATTTGAGGAGTTCGGCAATTACCTGTGGCACTACGGCGTCACCGGACCGGCGGCGGAGTCGGCCTTCCACGAGCTCGCCTTGGCCGGCCCGCGCGACGGCAACGATGGGGAGGCGGACGAGGCGCTGCCTTTTGCGGGTCCGCCGCACGCCGAGCCGATGCACGCCGGGTCACGGGCCGACCGGGCCGAGCCGCGCGAGCTGCGCTTTGCCGCCTGGGTTTCGGCGACCGGATCGAGCGGCACTCTGGCGGCCGGCGACTACCTCAAGAGCCGCTTCCCAGGTAGCCGAATCACCGCTGCCGAGGCCCTCGAATGCCCGACGCTTCTCGAGTGCGGCTACGGCGGTCATCGCATCGAGGGCATCGGCGACAAGCACGTGCCGTGGATCCACGACGTGCGCAACACCGATCTTGTCGCGGCGATCGATGACGAGGCGACCATCCGCTTACTGCGGCTGTTCAACGAGCCAGCGGGCCATTCGGTGCTGGCCTCCTACGGTGTGGCCGACGACGTGATCCACCATCTGTCGCTGCTCGGTATCTCCGGGATCTGCAATCTCCTGGCGGCGATCAAGACCGCCCGGTACTACGAGCTCGACGCCAACGACGTGGTGATGGTGCCACTCACCGATTCGGTCGACCTCTACCGCACCCGCCTGACCGAGTTGCGCAAGGAACGTGGACCGTCGACCAAACTCGGCTCAGTGGTCAACTTCGAGCGCTACCTCCTGGCCACCCGCACCGCCTACGTCAAGGAGCTGCGCTTCACCGACCGCAAAGCGCTACACAATCTCAAGTACTTCACCTGGGTCGAGCAACAGCACAAGACCGCTGAAGAGCTCGATGCCCTGTGGAGCCCTTATTTCTGGCAAGATCTGGTGGCACAATTGCCCGACTGGGACCGACGGATCACGGAATTCAACCGCGAAACCGGGGTCCTGGAACAGATTCGATCTCTCCAGGACGGTTCCGAACCGGCCTGATCACCACCGACCGGAGGACAACACCCTATGGAAGCAGGACGAGCGGCCTTGGCCGCAGCCGAAGAGTACCGTAGCGACATCGTCAAATTCCTGCGCGACATGATCGCCATCCCTTCCACCAGCGGCAAGGAGGGCGAACGCTGCGAGCGGATTCGTCAGGAGTACGAGCGCCTCGGCTTCGACGAAGTCTACTTCGATGCCCTGGGCAATGTCGTCGCCAAGATCGGCTCCGGACCGCTCGAGATCCTCTTCGACGGGCACATCGACTGTGTCGGCATCGGCGATCCGGCATCGTGGGCCTTCGACCCCTACAAGGGCAAACACGAAGACGGCAAGATCTGGGGCCGCGGCGCCGTCGACGAACTGCCGTCGGTGACCTGCATGGCCTACGGGGCGAAGATGCTGATGGAGCGCGGCCTCCCCGACGACGTCACTCTCTACCTCACCGCTTCGGTGATGGAGGAGGACTGCGACGGCCTTTGCCTCCTGCACCTGATCGAGAAGGAGGGCATCCGTCCCCACGTGGTGGTGATCGGCGAGCCCACCGATCTCGGCGTCTACCGAGGCCAACGCGGCCGGGTCGAAGCCACCATCTCGACCCGCGGCAAATCCGTCCATGCGGCACAATGCGATCTCGGGGTCAACGCGCTCTACAAGATGGCGCCGATCATCAAGGACGTCGAAGCGCTCAACAAGCGCCTCAAGGACGACGACTTCCTGGGCAAGGGCACCGTCACCGTTTCCTACATCGAATGCACCACGCCGTCGCTCAACGCCGTGCCCGATAGCGCCAAGATCTACATCGATCGCCGCCTCACCACCGGCGAGACCGTCGAATCCGCCCTCGCCGAGCTGCGCGCCATGCCCAACCTCGGTGACGCCAAGGTCGAGCTGCTCGAATACGACACCAAGAGCTGGCGCGGCGAGCGCGCCTACCAGGAGAAGTTCTTCCCCACCTGGGTGCTGCCCGAGGAGCA
>JBCCGX010000433.1:0-7914 GCA_039029035.1 Acidobacteriota bacterium
AGAACCGTTCGTGGACCCGCGCTTTGCGCTGCTCGGCATCCGGGCTGCGCTCGAAGGTCGGGGTACACCAGAAGGCGGACCACAGGGTCTCGCTGTTGATGGTCGCCCCGGCCACGGAACCACCAGGGCCAAGTAGGCTGAAGGCGTCGCGGGTCGGTAGATCGATCAGGGCTTCGCTGTGTCCGGCGTCGACGCGTCCCCAGCAGCAGGTGACGCCGCAGAATCGTGGTGGACCGTCGTCGAACAAAGCCTGCCGCACCTTGCTGTAGACGCCGTCAGCGCCGATCAAGAGCTTGCCGGTCACGACGTCACCCGACTCGAGAGTCACCTCCACGCGGTCCGCATCTTGCGCGCAAGTGGCCACGCCGCTGGCGCAGCGGAGCGCCTCCTCGCCCACCGCCTCGACCAGCACGCCCTGCAAAACCGAGCGTCGCATGGTCACCATGTCGAGGTGTTCGGGGATCGGCATCCGCAGCAGGCGCCAGCCGTCGGCGGTGAAGACATGGAAGGCGCCGAAGCGCAGCCCGGCCTCACGGCACGGCTGGCCGACGCCGAGATGGTCGAGCATCGCCAAAGTGGTGCTGCCGATGTGGTAGCCGCCGCCGACATCGGCGCACAGCTGGTCACGCCGCGCGCGCTCGAGCACCAGGCAACGCACGCCCTGTCGCTGTAGGGCGAGGGTAGCGGTCAGCCCACCCGGCCCGGCGCCGGCGATGAGCACGTCATAGGTCGGCGGTCGCATCGAAGGTGGATGATCGCATGGGTCCGGGGCGAAAAAAACTGGCGCGGGATGAATCCACACTGGCCTGCCCGGCATTCTGGTGGGGAAACGAAGGCGAGAGCGCCGCACCGCGGATCCCGAGCTCTGTCGGGTGCGACCTGCGGCCTTTTGGCGCCTCGCATATCCTGGAGACCGAAATGAATTCGAAACAGAGATTGCATCGCTTGATCTTGCCGTGTGGTTTGTCGATGCTGCTCGTTCTCTCCTCGGCCACATTGGCGACTGAGGAAGGCACCCCAGCGCCTGGTGCGCCGGCACCGGCAAGCGACTTGACCAGTGAACGCAAGATCGTGACGATCGAGGGTGGCACCACGGTCGAGGTCGAGGCAGGGACTCTGCAGGTACCGGAGAACCGGAAGCGCCCGGGCAAGGCCAAGATCACGATCCCCTACTATCGCCTGCGAACCGAGGCCGAGAAGCCGGCGCCGACCGTTTTTCTACTCGCCGGCGGCCCGGGCTCGTCGTGGATCGAGCGCTTCGAGAACGAGGAGAATTTCGCCGAGGTGACGTTCTACCAGCAGTTCGCCGACGTCGTCCTCTTTGATCAGCGTGGCGGCGGGCTATCGACACCGTCGATGGATTGTGAGGAGCGCGATCGGCTGGCGCCTGACGAGCCGCTGGACCTGAACGAGCTGGGCGAATCGATGCGCCGCCTGGCCGCCCAATGCCGCGACCGCTGGCGCGCCGAAGGGATCGATCTTTCGGCCTACAACACCGACGAGAACGCCGCCGACGTCGACGCCTTGCGCCGGGCCCTGGGTTATGAGCGGATCAGCCTGGTGGGCGGTAGCTACGGCTCGCATTTGGCGCTCCACATGCTACGGCGCTACCCGGATGTCGTCGAGCGAGCGATGCTCTATGGCATCGAAGGCCCGGATCACACCTGGGATGGTCCGGGTGCGATGCTGGCGACCTTGGAGCGTATCGCCGCGGTGGCCGAGGCGTCCGAAGAGCTCGGGCCTCGGATCCCGGAGGAGGGGTTGATCGCGACCTTGAAGGGCGTGCAGGAGCGGCTGGCCGAAGAACCGGTACCGGTCACCCTACGTCGTGGCGAGCAGGAGATGACGGTGGTCGTCGATAGCACCGCGGTGCAGTTCATCGCCCGGCACCGCGCCGGCCGGCGCAGCGATCCGAATTTCTGGCCCGAGCTCATCCTGGCGATGGCTGAGGGCGACTTCTCCCTCGCGGCCCGTGGCGCCATGGCGCTGCGCGGTGTGCGCTTGCAGGATCCGATGCACTACATGATGGATTGTGCCTCCGGCATCAGCACCGAGCGTCGCCAAAACTACCTGGCCGACCCGGCCAGCGGAGTGCTGGGCAACCTCAACTTCGAGTACACCACTCTATGCGAGGTCTGGGACGCACCGGATCTCGGCCCGGTCTTCCGAGCCGACGTGCCCTCCGACATCCCGGTGCTCATCTTTCACGGCACCTGGGATACCTCCACCCCGATCGACAACGCGCGGGAAGTGACAGCGGCCTTGACCAACGGCCACTTGGTCGAAGTCGTCGGTGGGACCCACGGTGCCCTCTACAACCTCTACGCTGACTGGCCGCCGATGCACGACCTGGTGCGGGCGTTCCTCACCGGAGAAGCGATCGATCCGCCAGCCAGCGTCGAGCTACCGGCTGTCACCTTCCGCGCCCCCACCGAGCCTGAGACGGTCCCTGCGAGATAGCTGTGCTTGGAAGATAAAGGAACCCAGAAATGCAAGAGAACGCCGTCATTATCGCTGGAATGATCAGTGTCGCCATCGTCATCGCAACTTTCATCATCGTCTTCGGCCGGCTCAAGATCGAGCAACAGAAAACCTTGCGCAAGCTGCTCGAGACTGACGACGCCTCGCGCCTGGAGCTGTCCAAGATCCTCGGCCCCAAGAGCCAGGCAGATGGCGATTTTCGCCGAGGTTTGCTGCTGATCGTCATGGGCTTCGTGCTCACCGGTTTCCTGTTCTTCTTTGGCGGCATCGGTTGGATCTTGGGCCTGATGCCGATCACGGTCGGTTTCATCTATCTCTTTTTCTGGACCCGGAATGCCGATCGGAAGTGATTCCGAGGCGCAGACACGAGAGCTGATCGAGCGCGTGGTCGCCCGCGACGACCACGCGGCGTTCGCGGATCTGGTCCGGCAGCATCAATCCCCGGTGCGTCAGTTCCTGCGTCGCCTGACGCGAACCGACCCCGAGCGCGCAGACGACTTGGCCCAGGAGACGTTCTGGAAGGCCTACCGCCATCTTGCAAGCTACCGGGGCGACGGCCGTTTTCTGAGCTGGCTGTTCAAGATCGCCTACCAGATCTTCCTCAGCGAAGAACGCCGGGGCAAGTTGCGGCTCGCTCCGTTGCCGGCCGACCGGGCGACGGGCTTGATCGAGGGCGAGCAGGTGATCGCCAGTCGTTCGGTCGATGCGATGCTCGGGCAGCTGCGCGGCGAGGAGCGGGCCGCCATCTTGTTACACTACCGACACGAGCTTACCCACCCGGAAGTCGCGACCGCATTGGGGCTACCGCTGGGTACGGTCAAGTCCCTCATTCGCCGCGGGCGCGACAAGATGAGAACCTTCCACGAAACGACTGGCCGAGCGAGACGGAGAGGCGAACATGCGTGACGACACCTGGTTGCAAGAGATGCTCGCCGAGGAGCCCCTGCCCGACGACGGTTTCACCGCTCGCGTCGCCACACGCCTCGAACAGCAGCGGATCCGCCGCAAGTGGCTTGTCGTCGCGGCGGCCTTGGTTGCTCTGTGCATCCTCGCGCTCGGTCTGGTGATGAACCCAGCGGCAGCGACCGGTCCGGTGCCGACCGGCGCGTGGGCCGTAGCCTTGCTCGTCGGGCTCGGCACCAGCTGCCTGCTCTGGCTCGATACCGAGCCTGTTCGGTTACGCCTGCCGAGCCTGTGATCCTGCTGCTGTCGTCAGTACTTCACTCCTTTGGGCTCTGTTTTTGCCTCACTAAGTACCGGATGGTGCGCCAGATGGTCTCCAGGCCCAACTGATCCGCCCAGCTCTCGATGTAGTCGTGATCCAGCTGATCACCGCTGACCATCAGTATCCCAGTGATGTCCCGCAGATGTTTTTCAGAACCGCCTTGGCGGAAGAAGTCCATCTTTTTGAGAATAACGTCCTCGGCCGAGGCGAACAGTCCTTCGAGATCGTCAGCGGGTCGGACACGGCGCGCTCGCTCAAAACGGCTCCGATTGAACAGAGTATCCGCGGCGATCATGACGTCGACTTTCAGACTGGTGGGGACGTGGATGATGTTGCACATCCCTTGCCGAGCGACGGCCTTTTGCAATGCCTCCTCGCTGAGGTAGTACTCGCCGGGAGGAAAAGAAGCCAGAAAGTCGGGCACTTGATCTAGGGCAAGATCGACCACCACATCAATGTCGTTGGTGAAGCGAGGCTCGCCATAGTAGATCGCAGCGACCGAGCCGGTCACGAAGTAGCGTAGACCGAGGTTCTCGAGAACGCCGATCAGCGAGCGAAGTAGCTCATCCGGCCGAGTATCCATGCGAGAGCCTCCGCCCTACCTCACGCCGGATCTGGTCCGTAGACCAATCAGGATGATCGGACTTCAGCATGCTCGTTAGCATGCGGCGCGCCGACGTGTACATGCCAAAGGCAATCTGTAGTCGCTCGGCTCCGGTCTTGGCGCGCAGGATCCGCGCGACCTCTTCGTCCACAATCTCGACGTTTCTCGGGTCCAGAGCGACGTGTTGGCTCATGGTTCGAGCATACTCGACCGACTGGGGTGGTGCCAATTCGGTGTTGTAAGCTGCTTTGTCCGTGTCCAAACGGCACAAGCCTCACCGAGACCTCTTAGCTTTGATCTCGTTGGTGTCTCGAATCCGCCTCTCAAACGGTAACCACCCCCCGATCCACTGGCGAGTAACCCGGATCAGTGAACACCGCCCCGATATCGGTGTTGTCGGCCCGCTTGGTCAGCACTTCGGTCAGCACGTCGCGGTAGTCGATGGTCACGGCGAGATCCTGGTTCTCGAACAACTGGCCGTCGGCCAGGCCGGGCCAGTCGGCGATGACACGGCCGCCGTCGACGTGGCCGCCGAGGACCATCATCAGGCCGCCGTGACCGTGATCGGTGCCGGCGGAGCCGTTCTCGAAGGCGTTGCGTCCGAACTCGGACATTGCCACCACGGTGACGTTGGTGACGTCGTCCGAGAAGAGATCCTGGTGGAAGGCGGCGAGACCCTCGGCCAGGTTGCGCATGATGATCGACATCTCGCCGTCGATCGGTGCCTGAACGTCGTGGGTATCCCAGCCGCCGAGGTCGATGGCGGCGGCCTCGACCCCCATCTGCGCCTTGATCAGGGCGGCGGTCGACTTGAGCGCCAGGCCGAATTCGCCGTCCGGGTAGACCGCGCCGCCAGCTGGCTGGTAGCTGGCGAAGTCGATCATCTCGAGCAGCTCGATGGTGCCGAAGGTGCCGCGGGCGGCGAGGCCGAGAGGACTCTCTAGGGTGGCGTACATCGCCTCCAGGGCCGCGCGGCGTTCGGCGAAGGTGTCGGGATTGCCCAGCAGGCCGAAGTTCTCGAAGTTGTCGACGGGCAGGGTCTTGGGGCCGCCCACCAGGGTGCGCTGCAGCCCGGAGCCGATGCCGACGGCGCGCAGCACGCCGTCTTCGACCGTAGGCGCGGTGGTCAGCAGGTGACGACCGAGCCAGCCAGTGAGCAGGCTGCTCGGCGGATCCCCCATGCCGACCTCCATGAAGTGCATGGCGTCGAAGTGTGAGCGATTGGTGGAGGGCAAGCCGCAGGCGTGGACGAAGGCCAGGGCGCCGTCTTGGTAGGCCTCGAGCAGCGGCGTCATGGCTGGCGGCAGGCCGAAGAAGCCGTCCAGGTCGGAGGCGCGAGTCGTCTCGCTCGAATCCGGCGGCGCGATGGCCAGGGTCGGCCGCAGGTCATAGTAGGCCTGCTCGCCGAAGGGGACACAGAGAGTGAGGCCGTCGGCACCGCCGCGGAGGAAAAGAGAGACCAGGACGTCGCGGCTGCCGCCTTCGTCGGCCATCGCCACCCGCGGTAGCCAGGCCGGCGTGGCGGCGGCGGCGACGAAGCCGGCGCCCAATCCCAGAAAGCTGCGGCGGGAGAGCCGATGGTATTCGTTGCAGCCTTTGCAATCGTGTGCGCTCATGGGGGATCTCCAACCTCAGTAGTTCTGGAACTCGGGTGACGCGATCACCAGGGCGATGGCTTCGCGAACAGTAGGCACGTTCATTGGGCGCGCGTCGAGGAAGGCGAGAACGGCGGTCGAGGTCTCGGTCGACATCGTGCCGTTCAAGAGCAGCAGATCGAGCAGGGCTCGCAGCTCCTCGGGACTCTCGGCCTCGGTGAGGAAAGGCAAGTCGAGGCGGATGTTGTCGTCACCGGCGCTCGCCGCCATGGTGGCGAAGTTCCACCGCGGCAGCACGAAGCCCGACCAATAGCCGGCACTGTCGGGGAAGCCGTTGGGGGGTGCCCAGGTGTAGGGCACATGCCCGGCCTGATCGAGTGCCGCGAGTAGGACGAAAGGGTTCTCCACCTGGGCAAAGAGGGCGCGCATGGCCGAGACCACCAGGTGGTAGGGGCGTTTGAGCTTCGGCGTGGCGCTGGCCAGCTGCCCCCAGGAGAGGATGCCACGCAGCATCTCCTTGATGTCGCCGCCGGTCGCCTGGTAGATGCCGGCGATGCGCTCGACGGCGCGCTCGCTGGGCTCGTAACCCCAGAAGTAGCGCAGCATCTTCTGCGAGATGAAGCGGGCGGTGGAGGGGTGGTTGGCCAGGATGTCGAGCACCGTGTCGCCATCGACGATGCCGCCGCCGGCCGGGATGGCGTGACCGAGCACTGTCTTGGCGTCGTTGTCGTGCTCGCCGGCGGCGAAGAAGAAGTCGCCGAAGGCCGGACCGGCCTGGTAGGGCCGGAAGGTCCAGCCGGTCAGGCAGCGCGCCACTTCCTTGACGTCCTGCTCGCTATAGCCCCCGTCGACCCCCAGGCTGTGCAGCTCCATGAGCTCGCGGGCGTAGTTCTCGTTGGGATGGCCTTTGACGTTCGAATCGTTGGTCAGGTAGCTCAGCATGGCAGCGGAGTGGGCGCTGGCGCGCAGCAAGTCCGGGAACCGCCCCAGAGCATGGGCTCGGATTACCTGACGCTCGTCGGTCGGCTTGAGCCAGATGCCGAGGTCACTCAGGACCGGCACGTTGAAGTGGTCGGTCCAGAACACCACCATGCGCTCGAGTAGCTGGCGCGGGGTGTAGATCGCCCGGAAGATGTTGGCGACCCAGAACTCGAAGACCGGTACCTGCGGGTCTTCGTTGTAATTGACCAGGCGCTCGAAGGGCGTCATGGTGAGGGTTGGCAAAGCGTCCTCGAGCAACTCCTCGAGGCCGAAGTCGTCGATCCCTTGCGGGTCGAGCTGCTCTTCCAGGAGCTGTCGTGGCCCCAGGGTCTCGATGCGCTCCAGATCCGTCAGCGAGGGGCCCAGCGAGATGCGCTGCAGGAACCGGTGCTCGAAGCTCTCGGCATCGCGCCGGGTGCTCTTGGCCAGCAGGGCCTGGGGATCGAGGCTGCCGACGCGATCGAGCAGCGGCTGGGGGATGTGTGGGAAGCGGCCGCTGGAGAGAGCCGAGCTGCCGAGATCGGTCAGGTCGGGCGTCCTGCGCATGGTGCCGAAGAAGCCGGGAACGGTGGTCGATGGTTCGGGGTCCATCGCTTTGCCGAGGATCGTCGGTGAGGCGGTCATGGCGCGTCTCCTACGGGCAGGTGGCGAAGGCGTCGGTGTCGGTGGTGGCGGCTGCGGCGGTACCCAGGGGGTTGGTGTACTGGCGGACGCTGCCGGTTTGGGTGTCAGTCACCGTCAAGGTGTACTCGACGTCGGTGGTGGCGGCGGCGAACACCCAGAAGCGGTTGTTGAAGCCACAGGCGTCGAGCACCTTCACCAGCAGCTCCCAGTTGTTGGCATCGAAGAACCAGATCACCGCCGAGTCGTCGGAGCGCACGGCGAGGGTGCCGCTGCCGGTGCCGCCAGCAAAGTCACGCCAGCTGACCTCGACCCGGAACCGATTCTGATTGAGTAGGATCTCGTCGCCACCGCCGGCCTCGGTGCTGGCAACGAAGCCGCCGTTGGGCACCGCATCGGTGGCTTCG
>JBCCGX010000434.1:0-7901 GCA_039029035.1 Acidobacteriota bacterium
AGCTGAGCGGTTCTGCCTCAGCGAAGCTGAGCGGCCTGCCTCGGGGCGAGCCGAGGCAGGCCTCGGGCTGCCGTACTACCGGGAGGCGCGTGTGCCTTGCCGGAGCACGGGGCCCGTCGGTCGACCGGGGCCTAGCAGAAGAAGCCGGTGTCGGTCAGAGCGCAGAAGCACTCGGAGTGACCCAGAGTGCAATTGCCGCCAGTGCAGTTGTTGGTGCACCGATCGGAGGTGCAGTGCGCGGCACCGGCAGCCTTCGACATCTTGTCGGCTTCGAGGTTGCGCAGGGTCTCGCGATTCAACGTGAGCTTGGAGCGCTTTCTCTTCTTCATCAGAGTCTCCTTTCGAGAGGGGTTCTGGATTCAGACACGAACCGCATGGGCGGCAGGCCACAGGCCGGGCCGCCTCACTTACTAAATGCGAGATCGCCAGGAGAATCGTCTCAGCTGAATCGCACAAATTTATTGCTCGTGGGCCAGATGGGCGCGAAACCGGGTTCTTTGGTCAAAGTTTGTCGCTGGCCGCCTGTCTGGCCCTGGGCGGCTTTGTCCACCGTCGCTTGATAGGCTCGTCGCAGCAAGATAGAGCAGGCGGAACGATGAGCACCCAAAGGGCTCTTGATTGCGTTCTTATGGCCCCCGCCCCCACCGAGATTGTTGATGTCGTCGATCGAAACGATCGCCGTGTGGGCGAATCGGAGCGATCCCGAGTGCATGCCACCGGTGCATGGCACCGTGGCGCGCACGTCTTTCTCTTCGATGGTGCGAACCGTCTCATCGTCCAGAGGCGGAGCGCTTCCCGGTCGAGCTCGCCCGGGAGGCTCGATTGTTCGATTTCCGAGCACTTACAGCGGGGCGAGAACTACCTCGTGGGTGCGACCAGGGGCCTGAGCGAAGAGCTTGGATTGCGCGGCCTCGCGCTCGCGCCTCGCATTCGTTTTCGAATGGACTATGGGCCGGACGACAACATGATCAGCGTCCTGTATGTCGGGCGAACGGATCGTGCGGTTCGTTCATTTGACGAAGACGAGATATCCGAAGTGTTGACGTTCGATGAGGCAAGCCTACCCAGGCTGTTGGAGGCGCCTGGGACTTTGTGCCGTTGGTTCGAGCAGCTTCTTCGGTGGTACCTGGGGCGATCATCCGATGTGGAGATCTTGGAGCGGTACCAGCCGGCTCCGGATTGAACGAATGCTCGCCGACCTCGAGGACTGTTTGCGACGCCGGCAGCAACATCGCCTGCGCAGGACCTTACAGCCGGGTTCTTGGCCCTCGAGCGAGCCCGATCGTTGCCCTTGGTCTGAAGCGCCCGGGATCTGGGGTCTCCCGGGATGACACTCGGGGTGCTCGGCGCTACCATAGCCGAGCGATGAAATCGTCTGCCACATCGTCCGAGGGGGGCTCAGCGACGGTTCTGATGGCCGGGTTCGAGCCCGCCATTGCCGGGGAGCTGGAAGATCTCGACGCCCAGGTCGTGGTGGCGCCGACGGCAGACGAGGCCCTCGAACAGCTTGGAAGCCAGCGGATCGCGGTGTTGTGTGTAGGGGCGCGGCTGCAAGGGGCGGAAGCGATCGGCCTGTTACAGATGGCGCGGGATCGGTTCCCCGGGCTCGGCACGGTCAACATGGTGCTGACCGCCGGGCCGCAGCCGGAGCTCTTCCAGGACCTGATCGACGAGGACGAGCTCTACTACTTGAGTCAGCAGCTGCCGCCGCGGGCGGACATGCGCAACATCCTCGCCAGTGCGGTGCAGCACCACCGCCTGCCGGCCGAGGCGCCGGTCGAAGCCGAGGGTGACATGGCCAGCCTGCAGTCGGCTCTGGAGCTGGCGCAACTCTTGGCGCACGAGAAGACGCCCGATCGCGCCTTTGCCCTCACCCGGCAGGCTATCGAGCATCTGGTCGACGGCGACGGGGCCCATTGCCTGATCTACGATCCACGGGACGAGGTGCTGTGGACGCGTGAGGCGGACACTGACGAGCGACGCATCGAGAGCGCCGCCGCCGGCCTGGTGAGCTTTGTCATCCGCACCGGGGTGGCGGTCCGCCTGGAGCACGTCGGGCAGGACCCGCGCTACGATCCGGAAGCGGACAACGACGGCGGCACGCCGGACCAACGGTTTCTGGCGGTGCCAGTGATCGGCAGCGACCAACGGCGCTTGGCGGTGGTCGTGGCTCTGCGCCAGGCCGGCCGGGAGCCCTTCTCGGACGACGATCAGAAGAGTCTGCAATTCCTCGCCGAGCAGATCGCGCCGGTGTTCGGACGCTTCGCCTTGCAGGCGCAGCTCGACGAGCTCAGCGAACGGCGGCATTCGGCCTTTTCTACCGAGGCGGCGGGGGTCTTTCGCCGCGAGGCCTTGGAGCACCACAACCGCGGCTTCGACGACCAGGGCCACGTGCTCGAGCTGTCGCCGCGCTGGACCCCCTGGGCCTATCGCCTGCTGATCATCGTCTTCGTCGCGGCGTTGCTTTATTCGCTCATCGGCACGGTCAACGAGTACGCCACCGGGGTGGCGGTGGTGCGGGTCGACAACCGCACCGACATCTCGGCCACTCTCGCCGGCACGGTCACCGCGGTCGAGGTCGAGCCCGGGGATATGGTCGAGGAAGGGCAGCTCCTGGCGCGTTTCTACGGCGCCCAGGAGATCGCCGAGCTGGCGCGGATCCAGAACGAGTTCGATCTCGGCCTGCTCGATCGCCTGCGCAACCCGGCCGACAATTCCGGCGAGCGTGCCCTGAGCGCCCTGCGCGCCCAGAAGCAGCTCGCCGAGGCGCGCCTCGAAGCGCGCTCGATCCGTGCTCCCCACGCCGGGGTGGTCAGTGACCTGCGGGCGCGGCCGAGCCAGCACCTACAGCCCGGCCAGGCAATCCTGTCGCTGATCGGCGAGGATCCGGATCTATCGGTCATCACCCTCTTCCCGGGCCACTATCGGCCGTTGATCCAGCCCGGCATGGCGTTGCGTCTCGAGTTGCAGGGCTACCGCTTCGCCTACCAGTACCTGGTCGTCGAGACGGTCGGTGAGGAGGTCCTGGGGCCGGCCGAGGCGCGTCGTTTCCTGGGCTCCGGCATCGGCGACGCCGTGCCCCTGGCCGGCCCGGTCGTTTTCGTCCACGCCAGGCTGCCGAACGATAGCTTCGAGAGCGGCGGCCGGATCTACGATTTCCACGACGGCCTGCAGGGGACGGCGGAGATCCAGGTGCGCAGCGATCGCATCTTGCCGACTCTGATCCCGGGCTTGAAGGCCCTAGAAGAGGGCGCTCCTTGAGCGAAAACGAAGGCTTCCTGGGACGCTTTCCGGCGTTGCGTCAGCTGACGCCAGGCAGCCGCGGTCGGCGGCGCATTCCCTACATCCAGCAGACCACCTCCACCGAGTGCGGCGCCGTGTGCCTGGCGATGATCCTGGCCTTTCACGGCAAGCGCATGCGGCTCGACGAGATCCGTGACTTGATCGGGGTCGGTCGCGACGGTGCCGATGCCCTGAGCATTCTGGAGGGTGGGCATCTGCTCGGGCTGCGCGGCCGCGGGGTGCAGATCGACGAGATCGAGAACCTCGAGTACCTGAGCCCGGCGTCGGTGCTGCACTGGCAGTTCAACCACTTCGTCATCTTCGAGCGCCTGACCCGGGACGGCGCCGTGATTGTCGATCCGGCAGCGGGCCGCCGCACTGTCCCGCTCCAGGAGCTGCGCAAGGCCTTCACCGGTATCGCCCTGACCTTCGAACCGAGCGAAGAGTTCGAGACTGGCGGTGAGCGCGCGACCGGCGTCGGCCGCTATGTGCGCCAGATCCTCACTCAAAGCGGCTTGTTGACCCGAATCTTGGTGACCTCGCTACTGGTCCAGATCCTCGCTTTGGCGCTGCCTCTGTGCACCGGTCTGTTGGTTGATCGGGTGGTGCCGCGGGAGGACTACCACCTGCTGTTCGTGCTGTCGATCGGCTTGGTGATGATCGTCGGATTCAGTTTCCTGGCCGGGCTCATCCGGGCGCACCTGATGCTGCACCTCAGGACCCAGCTCGACGCCAAGATCACTCTGGAGTTTCTCGAGCATCTGATCGATCTGCCCTACGCCTTCTTTCAGCGTCGTTCCTCGGGCGATCTGATGATGCGCCTGAACAGCAACACGACGATCCGCGAAACCCTGACCTCGACGGCGCTCACCGGGGTGCTCGACGGTGGCCTGGCCACCTTCTACCTGATCCTCCTCTTCGTGGCGCATTTTCAGCTCGGCCTGTTGGTTCTCGTCCTCGCTCTGCTGCGGGTCGGGCTATTCCTGCTGTCGCGCCGGCGCTACGCCGACCTGATGTCCGAAGCGCTGCAGACCCAGGCTCAATCGCGCAACTACCAGGTCCAGATGCTGGCCGGGATCGAGACTCTGAAAGCGATGGGGGCGGAGCGGCGGTCGGTCGAGCAGTGGTCGAACCTCTTCGTCGACGAGCTCAACGTGTCGCTCGCCCGCGGCCGACTGAGTGCCCTGGTCGATACGCTCCTAGCGGGTCTCGGCACCGCCTCGCCGCTGATCATCCTGGTCTACGGCGGCACCCTGGTGCTCGACGGCACCCTCACCTTGGGCAGCATGTTGGCGATCAGCGCCCTGGCCACCGGCTTCCTCACACCGATCACGTCGCTGGTATCGACGGCGATCCAGCTGCAGCTCATGGGGAGCTACGTCGAGCGCATCAACGACGTGATGGAGACGCCCAAGGAGCAGCAGCGCGGCGAGGTCACCCAGGCGGCGCCGTTGCAGGGGCGGATCGCTCTCGACCACGTCAGTTTCTCTTACAGTGCGGGCTCACCGACGGTGGTGAACGATGTCTCGCTCGATATCGAGCCGGGTGCCTTCGTGGCTCTCGTCGGAGCCTCGGGAGCCGGCAAGTCGACGCTCGCCAAGCTTCTGCTCGGCCTCTACCAGCCGACGTCAGGCAGGATCTACTTCGATGGCGTCGAGCTCAACACCCTCGATCTGCGCTCGGTGCGCAGTCAGCTCGGTATCGTCACCCAGCAGCCCTATCTCTTCGGCACCTCGGTGCGGGCCAACATCGCTCTGACCGATCCCGGCCTCGCCATGCCGAAGATCGTTCGAGCGGCCAAACTGGCCCATATCCACGACGACATCATGGCGATGCCGATGGCCTACGACACCATGGTGGCGGACGGCGGCGCCTCGCTCTCCGGCGGCCAGCGCCAACGCATCGCCCTGGCCCGTGCCCTGGTCCAGCACCCGGCGATTCTGTTGCTGGATGAAGCGACGAGTAATCTCGATTCGGTGACCGAACGGGACATTCAGGAGGAGCTGGCGGCGCTGCGCTGCACCCGCATTGTCATCGCGCATCGGCTGAGCACGATCATGGCGGCCGACGTCATTCTGGTGATGAATCAGGGGCAAGTGATCGAGCGCGGCACCCACAGTGAGCTGATGGGTCGACCCGGCTTCTATCGCCAGCTGATCGCGGCCCAGGTCCAGGAAGAAGAAGCCTCGTAGTCCATACCTCCGGTTAGGAACCCCACATCATGAAGCGTACTCTTGATTTCGAGCCCACCGGTTTCTTCGCCTTCCGTACCCCTCTGCTGCCCTGGGAAGAGCTCACCGCGTGGAACGAGGGTTTGCGCGCGTCGGCAGCCCACGCCGACGCTGGCGATGTGGCCGACGCCCTGGCGGCGGATCGCCAGTTGCTGCGCCAGCGGTTGGTGGAACTGATCGAGCGCCCCGAGATCCGCGAGGCGCTGTTCGTCGCCGCGCCGGCGCTCGATATCGGCGTCGAGGCGTGGCGGCGTGACGCGGAGAGCAAGAAGGGTCGGCGAGCGGAAGAATCCCTGGTCCGTTACTTCCTGCGCATGACCACCCGGCCGACGCCCTTCGGCTTGTTCTCCGGCTGCTCGGTGGGAAGCCTCGGTGAGTCGACACGACTCGATCTGGTCGAGCGCGGCGACTACCAGCGCCACACGCGGCTCGATACGGACTACCTCTTCGCTCTCTGCGGTGTCCTCGGACAAGACGACGAGATCCGTCGGCTGTTGCGTTACCGGCCGAACACCAGCCTCTACCACGCCGCCGGGCGCCTGCGTTACGCCGAATCCCGGCTCCACGGGCGCACCCGGGTGCACCACCTGGTGGCGGTCGACGTCGATGACTACCTGGACCTCACCTTGCGCCGCGCCGCCAACGGTGCGGCGTTGGAGGATCTGGCCGGCGCCCTGGTGGCGGCGGATCCGGACGGCGAGATCGAGCAGGACGAGGCCGAGGAGTATGTCGGCGAGCTGATCGACGCTCAGGTGCTGCTGTCGGATCTGTCGCCCGTGGTGACCGGAAGCGAGTCGATCCACGACTTGCTCGATCAGCTCGGCGAGCTGCCGGCGGCGGCGTCCGTGCAAGCGGGTTTGGCGGCGGCACGCGATGCGCTGGCAACGCTCGACGACGCCGGTCTCGGCAACGAGCCGGAGAGCTACCGTGCCGTTGCGACCGGTCTCGAAGAGCTGCCGGCGAAGGTCGATCTTCCGCGCCTCTTTCAGGTCGACATGACCAAGCCGGCGCCCGAGGCGCTCCTCGGGCCGAAGGTGATCGAAGAGATCGAGCGTGGTCTGGCGATCCTACAGCGCCTCGACGAGTCGCCACGGGAAGACGCCTTCAGTCAGTTTCGCGACAACTTTATCGAACGCTATGGCGATGCGCGTCGCGTACCGCTGTTCAGCGTCCTCGACGAAGAGGTCGGGATTGGCTACAGCGGCTCGCAGTCTTCGGACGCTTCGCCGCTGCTCGCCGGTCTCCGCCTTCCCGGCGTGCCGCAGGACCGGACCATCGGCTGGGGTCCGCGGACGGAAATGCTGTTCGAGAAGCTGGAGCAGGCGCTGGCGAGCGGCGCGCACGAGATCACGCTGAGCAAGAAAGATCTGGCCAAGCTCGAGTCACGGGAGGGTCGGCCGCTGCCCGATGGCTTCCAGGTGATGGCGGCGGTGGCTGCCGAATCGGCGGAGGCGATCGATCGCGGCGACTTTCAGCTCCACTTGCGCAGTGCTTACGGGCCCTCCGGCGCCCAGCTGTTGGGGCGTTTCTGTCATGCGGACGAAACCCTGCAGCAGCGCGTCGAAGAGCACTTGCGGCGCGAAGAAGCGATGCGGCCGGAGGCGATTTTTGCCGAAATCGTTCACCTGCCGGAAGGGCGGATCGGCAACATCTTGGCTCGGCCGGTGCTGCGCCAGCACGAGATTCCCTTTCTGGGTCGCAGCGGTGCCGATGCCGAGCACCAGATTCCGGTGAAAGACCTGCTGGTCTCGGTCGTTGGCCAGGAGATTCAACTCTACTCCGCTCGCTTGGGGCGGCGGGTCTTCCCGCGCATGGCAACGGCGCACAACTATTCGTCCCGCAGCCTCGGGGTCTATCGCTTTCTCTGCTCCCTGCAGATGCAGGGCCTGACGTCGAACCTGATGTGGAGTTGGGGCGGCCTGGACAGTGCCGCTTTCCTGCCGCGGGTGCGCAGCGGCCGCTTGGTGCTGTCACGGGCGCGTTGGAAGATCACTCGGGACGAGATCCGCAAGCTCGCCGACAAGCAGGACGCGGCTCGTTTCGAGGCGGTGCAGGCGTGGCGCTCGCGGCGCCGTTTGCCCGGTCGAGTGGTGCTGCAGGACGGCGACAACGAGCTGCTGGTCGATCTCGACAACATCCTCAGCATCGATACCTTTCTAGCGGTGGTGAAGAATCGGCCGTCGTGCACCTTGGCGGAGCTCTTCCCGGATCCGGAGCAACTCTGCATCGGCAGCACTGAAGGCCGTTTCGTCCACGAGATCGTCGTCCCATTCCTCCGTCGCGCACCGCAGCAGCCTCAGGGCGAGAAGATTCAGCCGAGGAGCGCTGCGGAGCCGCAGCAAGCCACAGCGCCGCAAGGCGAGGCCGCGGCGGCACCGACCCCGCCGG
>JBCCGX010000435.1:0-7899 GCA_039029035.1 Acidobacteriota bacterium
ACGTCCAGGGCGGCGTTGCCGCTGCTCGCCAGGTCGCCTTCGAAGTCGAGGTGGGCGACGCTCGGTAGCAGGAAGGCGAAGGGCGACTCGAGGAAGGCGTCGAGGATGGAGAAGTCGTCGAGCAGCTCGCCGTCGGGCGAGAGGACGACGATACGCTCGTCGCGCACCGGCACTGTGGGGTGCATCTCGCGCACCAATCTGGGGCGCCGTACCTGGCCGTAGATGCGACCCTCGTCGTCGATCCAGATGCTGTGGTGGAACTGGTCTTCGTAGGACCACAGGCGGTTGGACTCGCGGTCGATCTTGATGATTTGGCGGCTCAGCTGGACCGCCAGCAGATCGCCGTTGGGGGCCACCTCGACGTGCAGGAAGCCAGCCTCGGGAAAGTCCCACTGGTGCAGCGTTTTGCCGTCCATGTCGAGCAGGTAGGCAACGTGACGGCCGCGCGAGGCATAGAAGTTGTAGCCCGGGTGCGCCTTCTCGGGATCGTAGTCGAAGACGTCGCGGTTGGCGCTGTTGGGGTCTAGGGTTCCGCCGGTGTAAGCCAGGCCGATGAGGCTATCGAGGTTGGCCGGCGCGGCGCCGACCGGGATCTCGTCGTGCGGCACGGCGCTGGTTTTCTGCGCCATGGCGCGCAGGAGGTGGAAGGGAAAGAGGCGGAATTTATGCGCCGCGAAACCCCAGACGAAGCCGGCGCCGAGGGCGGCAAGAACGAGGGTGAGGACGAAGAGGCGGCGGCGTGGCATGATCGGCGGTTCGGGCGGTCGAAAGGCGATGATAACCCATGGCCTGTGCGAACGAGGCGCCAGGGTGGTGGAAGTGATAGGTTCCCGGCGAGTGACGAGTCAGCAAGAGCATCCCCGGCCGTCGGCCAGTGCCGGGAGGGCAATCGACGAGCTAGCGCGGGTCGGTTTGACCGCGCTGGTGGTGGTTTGCGGTCTGCAGACGCTGCGAGCGTTGTTGCCGCTGTTGATCTTTGTCTTGCGTGACCGCTTCGGCTGGAGCGCCGTTGGAGTGGGGCTGGTGGCTTTGGGTGTTTTCGCCACGGGTTTCCTGGCGGCGCCACTGCGGCGGATCCTCGGCGGCGAGCGCTACCTGCTGTTGACGGCCGGTGGGCTCGCCGCGTCGCGGCTGGCCTACCAGCTGTGGACCGGCGATCCGATGGCCGATCTGGGCTTGGTGATCCTTGCCACGGTGGCTTTCTTCTTGGCGCTGCCGGCGTTGCTCGCCATGCCGTCGGGCGGCAGCCTTGTCTGCCTTCTCGGTTGGCTGCTCGGGCTCCTCGTCGATACGGCGCTGCATGGTGCTTTCGGAACCCTTGATCTGAGCTGGCGATTCGATGGGCTGAGCCAAGGAGTGACCGGCGCGCTCGTCGTCTTGCTGATGGTGTGCTTGCTCCGTAGTCGACACCACCAAGTCATCGTCGGCACCGATACGGTGGTGCCGCTAGCGTCCGCCCGGACCTGGGCCTGGGCCGCCATCGGCCCGTGGCTCTTCCTGCAACTGCTGATCCTGGCCAACGTCGCACGGCTGAGCGCTTTGACCGGCTGGTCAACGTCGGGGGCGGCCCTGTGGGTCGTCGGGGCCCAGGGGCTTGGCCTGGGCGTCGCGGCCGGGCTGGCGGTCGGCCGGTGGGTAGGCCCTGGGCTAGCACGATGGGCTGCGGCGACGCTAGTGGCGGCGGTCGCCTTCGCCTGGCCCCAAGGCCTGGCGGCGGCTGGACTGCTGCTCGTCGGGCAGTTGGCCAGCGGGGTGCTTCTGGCGCCGTTGGTCACCGGGTTGAGGGCAAGTCGAGGTGGGTTCGGGCGCCGGGCGTCGGCCTACGCCCTCGGGCTGCTGGCGCTGGCGGTGCTCTTCTTCCTCTACTATGGCAGTGTCGATATCGCTCTCCCCTTCAGCCCCAACACCTTGCCGCCGGTCGCGGCGATAGGGGTCGGCGTCGCGTCGCTGGCCGCTGCTCGGGCGGGCGTCGGCAAGCCTCCGGCCTGGCCACGATCGGCCTGGCGAGCGCTGGCTGTCCTGGCCGGCTTGGTCCTCCTCGTCCCGGCGGCTCGCCTGGCCGTCGAGCCGCCTTTGCCGCAACCCTCGTCCGCCGGGCTGCCGCTGCGGGTGATGACTTTCAACATCCACTGCGGCATCGATCCGTGGGGGCACCTGGGTCTCGAGGCGATCGCGCAGGCGATCGAAGCCGAGGCGCCGGATGTGGTGGCCCTGCAAGAGGTCTCCCGCGGCTGGGTGGCCAACGGCTCGGTCGACGCTGTGGCCTGGCTTGCCCGTCGCCTCGCCATGCCCTACGTTTTCGATGGCACGGCGGATCCCCTGTGGGGCAACGTGATCCTCAGCCGGCGACCGATCTTGGACTGGCGGATCCACCCGCTACCGACCGAAGAACTGCTCATCCGCCGTGGCCTGCTCGCCGCCCGAATCGAGCTCGAGGGTGCCGAGCCGATAGAGCTGATCGTCACCCATTTCCATCATCCGAGGACTGGCGGGGCGGTGCGCGAGCTGCAATCCCGCGCCCTCCTCGACTTCTGGCAAGAACGGGAGCGCACGGTGATCGTCGGTGACTTCAACGCCCGGCCCGGCGAGCCAGAGATCGAGCTGCTGCGCCGCGCCGGTTTGCGCGAGGTGATCGATCTGGCGGCGATCTTGCCCGGCTATACTCACTCGGCCCTGCGCCCCCGGCAACGGATCGATTACATCTGGATCTCGCCGGATCTCGCCGCGTCCGCCGTCGCCGTACCGGCGGTCACCGCGTCCGACCACTTACCCGTCGTGGCGACCGTCACGGAGGCCCGAATTCCCCATGACCCCCATGAACCGAGACCCTGATTTTCTGATCATCGGGGGCGGTATCTACGGTGCCACCGCCGCGCTGGAGCTCCGGCGCCGCGGCCGTCGCGTCGCCATGCTCGATCCCGGCCCCTTGCCGCATCCGCTGGCGTCGTCGACCGATATCAGCAAAGTGGTGCGCATGGAGTACGGCACCGACGACGACTACATGGCCTTGGTCGATGAGGCGATCGACGGCTGGCACCGATGGAACGAGAGCTTCAGCGAGCCCCTCTACCACGAAACCGGGGTGACGATGTTGTCGCGCCAGCCGATGGCGGAGGGCGGGTTCGAGTACGAGAGCTACGTCCGGTTGCAGCGTCGTGGGCATCGCCCGCAGCGCTTGACGGACGGCGAGTTGGAACGCCGTTTCCCACCCTGGGCGAAGGGCCGCTATGTCGACGGTTTCTTCAATCCACGCGGTGGCTTTGCCGAGAGCGGTCGGGTGGTGGCGGCTTTGATCGACCAGGCCCGGGCGGCGGGGGTCGACATCATCGAGGGCCAGACCGCGGCCGAGTTGATCACGGAAGGTGGGGCGACCGAAGAGACTGCGACCGCAGAAGGTGGCACCGCTGTCGGCAGCACCGCCGTCGTCACCCGGGAAGGGGAGACCTTTCGCGCCGGCGGCGTGATTGTTTGCGCCGGCGCCTGGACGCCCTACCTATTACCCGAGCTGCGGTCGGTGATGCGCGCGACCGGTCACCCGATCTTCCATCTGAAGCCCGCTCGACCCGAGCTCTTCGACCCTCCCGACTTCGTGGTTTTCACCGCCGACGTCGCCAACACCGGCTGGTACGGGTTCCCGTTGCATCCCCGCGAGGGTGTCCTCAAAGTGGCCAATCACGGCGTCGGCCAGCCGCTCCACCCGGAGCGCGACGAACGGACCGTGGCCGAACACGACATCGCCGAACTGCGGCGCTTTCTGGCCGACTCGCTGCCTGGCCTGGCGGATGCGGAGATCGTCTACACCCGCCGTTGCCTCTACAGTGACACCCTCGACGAACACCTGTGGATCGATCGCCACCCGCAGCGCCCGGGCCTGACGGTAGCGGCTGGGGGCAGCGGCCACGCCTTCAAGATGGCCCCGTTGCTCGGCGGCTTGATCGCCGACGCCGCCGAAGGCCAGTCGAATCGCTGGTTACCGAAGTTCCGCTGGCGTACCTTGGATGCTGAGACGGCCGGGCAAGAGGCGGCTCGATATCACGGCTAGGCGCTAGGCGGCGGGCCTCCGGTGCGTTACTATCAGATAGACATTTCGCCATAGGAATTGCAGCTGAGCCATGTCGACCGCTGACTTTGGGCAGATCTTCGAGCTTGCCCACGACGCCATCCTCATCCTCGATCTCGCCGATGAGCGGGTTCTGGACGTCAATCGCCGCGCCTGCGAGATCTACGGTTTCGAGCATGATGACTTCGTCGGTCGTTCGATGCTCGAGCTGACAGTCGATCCAGCCGGCGGGGCCGACCATGTTCGGCGGACCCTCGAGTCGGAAGGGCGCTACTCCTTCGAGACCACCCAGCGGCACCAGGACGGTGGTCAGATGATCCTCGAGATCCATGCGTCCGTGGTCGAGTATGGTGGCCGGCAGGCGATTCTCAGCATCAATCGCGACATCACCCGCCGCCGGCAGGAAGAGGCTGAGCTGGCGCAGCACCGCGAAGAGCTCGAAGCCCTGGTGCAGGATCGCACCGAGCGCCTGGAAGCCAAGATCCGCGAGCTGGAGCACTTCACCTACACCGTGTCGCACGATCTCCGGAGCCCGTTGACGACGATCAGTGGCTTCATGGGCCTGTTGGAGCGCGATGCCGCGGCCGGCAACACTGAGCGCATGCAGCACGACATGGATCGGATTCGCAGTGCCGTCGCGCTGATGGCTGGTCTGCTCGATGATCTGCTGCGCGTTTCCCGCGCCGGCAAGGTGCTCGACGAACAGCAGGAGGTCGCCCTCGGTCAGCCTGCCAAGCAGGCTGTCTTGCTGGCTACCGCTCGGTTCGCCGAGCCGCGGGTCGACGTGGTGATCGATCCGGACCTGCCGATCATTCACTGCGATCCGGGGCGTTTGCAGCAGGTCTTCCAGAACCTGGTCGAGAATGCGGTCAAGTACATGGGCGACCAGGCCCAGCCGAAGATTCACATCGCATCGCGCCGCCAAGGCGACGAGACGGTGGTGTTCGTCGAGGACAACGGCATGGGCATCGACCCCGAAGATCACGGCCGGATCTTCGACCTCTTCGAGAGGTTGGACAACGAGCAGAGCAACGGCAGTGGGGTCGGCCTGGCGGTGGTGCAACGCATCATCGAGGCCCACAGCGGACGGGTGTGGGTGGAGTCCGAGGGCCGCGGCCGCGGCTCGACCTTCTGTTTCGTGCTGCCGCAAGGCGAAGCCCTGGTGAGCTAGTCTGATCGCGCCGGGTAGCCTGCAAAGGGCCGAGGGCCGCGGCCAACGGCGTTGGATCGACGGCCTCAGGGAACTTTCTCGCCGGGCTCTTCGTCATCCCCTGTGACCGGTGCGCCACACCTGGCGTTCCGGGAACCCGGGAGAACTGGAATGGACGAGCTCGCGCGCGATCTGCGCCAGGCAGTGCGTTTGCTGAGCCGCAAGCCGGTGCTGAGCGGCTTGGCGGTTCTGTCTTTTGCTTTGGGGATCGGCGTCAACAGCTCGATTTTCACCTTGGTCAACGCGGTGCTGCTGCGCGAGCCACCGGTCGTCGACGCGGGTCGGGTGGTGGAGATCTACACTAGCGATGCGGAAGGCTTTCGCTACGCCACTACCTCCTACCCCGACTACCTCGATCTGCGACGCGAGGCGACGGTCTTCTCGCAGCTCGAGGCGACCTCGGCGACGTTCGTCAGCTACGACGACGGGGAGCGCACCGAGCTGCTCTTCGGCGAGGAGGTCAGCCATGGCTTCTTCGACTTTCTCGGTTTGCCGATGACCCTCGGCCGGGGTCTCGCCGTACCCGAGGAGACCCCCGGTGCCAACCCTCTGGTGGTGTTGGGCGAGCGCTTCTGGCGCGAGCGCTTCGCTGCCGACCGCGAGGTCCTGGGCCGCAGCCTGAAGCTCAATGGCGTCGACTGCACCGTCGTCGGTGTTGCTCCGGCAGCCTACCGCGCCAGCCAATCCGGCCTGGTGGCCGATGTCTGGCTGCCGGTGACGATGCACGACGCGCTGGCGGAGCGGCCGAGTCTCGATCGCCGCGGCAGCCGCTCCCTCTTCCTCAAAGGGCGCTTGCGCGATGGGATCATAGTGGAGACGGCCCAGGCCGAGCTCGACCTGCTGGCTGCGCGGCTCGGCACGGCCTATCCCGAGACCAACGAAGGGCGCAGCCTCACTGCGGTGGCGGCACGCGATGTGGCGATCAATCCGGGCATTGACGGCAAGATCTTCGGCGCTGCCAGCTTGCTGTTGGTGATCGTCGGTCTGGTGCTACTGATCGCTTGCTCGAACATCGCCAACCTTCTGCTCGCCCGGGCAGCCGAACGACGGCGTGAGACTGCGGTGCGCCTGGCTTTGGGCTCGAGCCGTGGCCGGCTGGTTCGCCAACTGTTGGCCGAGAGCCTGGTGTTGGCCGTTGGGGGTGCCGCTCTCGGGCTGCTCTTCGCCCACTGGACGTCGCGCCTCATCGTCAGCTTCAATCCCCCGCTGCCGATCCCGGTCGCCCTCGACCTCGGAGTCGATCTGCGGGTTTTCGGTTTCACTTTCGCCCTGGCGGTGGCCGCCGGCATCCTCTGCGGTCTGGCGCCCGCCCTGCAAGCCTCGCGCGCTGATCTGGTGTCGGCGATCAAAGGCGAGGGCTCTACCCTGGTCGGCTCGCGGCGCCGCGTCAGCTTGCGCAGCGTCTTGGTGGTAGGCCAGGTGGCCCTGACCACCATCCTGCTGGCCGGTGCCGGCCTGTTCCTGCGCAGCTTGGCCAGCGCCCAAGCAATTGATCCGGGCTTCTCGCTGCAGCGTGGGGTGGCGCTCACCGTCGGCCTCGGATTCGGCAACCGTTACACCGAGGCGCAGGGCGCCGCGTTCTTCGACCAACTGCGCGAGCGCGCCGCGGCTCTTCCTGGCGTGCGCCGCGCTGCCTGGGCCGAGCACCTGCCGTTGTCCTTCGGATTCAGCCGGCGTGGCATGGAAATCGAGGGGCGCACGGCGGTCACGGAAGAGGAGCAGTCGGAGATCGACACCGTGCGGGTCGGACCCGGCTACTTCGAGACCCTCGGTATCCCGCTGCTGCGCGGTCGTGGCTTCAGCGATCGGGACGCGGCCACCACCTCGCCGGTGGTCGTGGTCAACGACGCCTTTGCCCAACGCTACTGGCCGGGCGAAGACGCCCTCGGCAAACGGCTGCGCTCTCGTCGCGACGATCCATGGGCCGAGGTGGTCGGTGTCGTTCGGACCGGCCGCTACCGGACCCTGGGGGAGGAGTCACTGCCCTTCGTCTACCGCAGTCACCAGCAGGACTACTCGTCGATGATGACCCTGGTGGTGGCGGCCGACGGCGAGGCGGCGACTCTCGCCGCGCTCCGCGCCGAGCTGCAGGCTCTCGATCGCCAGGTGCCGATCTTCGATCAGCGGCTGATGAGTGGGCATCTCGACGTTGCCCTCTATCCCGCCCGCCTCGGCGCCGCGTTGCTGGCGGCTTTCGGCATCCTGGGCCTGGCGCTGGCCTCGGTTGGGCTCTACGGTGTGGTCGCCTACTCGGTGTCGCGTCGCACCCGCGAGGTGGGCATCCGCATGGCGATCGGCGCCGGCGCCCGTGACGTCCTCTCCCTGGTGGTGCGGGAAGGCATGGCCCTGGTCGCGGTCGGCCTCGGCCTCGGCCTGGCCACGGCCCTCGCCGCCGCGCACCTGCTCAGCAGCGTGCTCTACGGCATTGCGCCGCACGATCCGCTGACCTTCGCCGGAGTCGCCCTCGTGCTCGGCGCCGCGGCCCTCATCGCCAACCTGGTGCCGGCGCAGCGCGCGACACGGGTGGATCCGATCGTCGCGCTGCGTTACGAGTAGGTGGCACTGCGAGTCGAACAACAACCTCTCAGGTCGGGCGCCCGCGAAACCGTCTACTGAGACCCGCGCACAT
>JBCCGX010000436.1:0-7891 GCA_039029035.1 Acidobacteriota bacterium
AGGTGGTCGCGGCGTCCCAGGAACATCAACTCGCCGTCCGGCAGATAGCGTGCCAAGTCGCCGGTGCGGTAAAGCCGTCCGCCGCCGACGGGATCAGGAACAAAGCGCTCGGCGGTCAGTGCCGGCCGGCGCAGATAACCCCGGGCCAGACCGCGGCCCCCGAGGTAGAGCTCGCCGACCGTACCCAGCGGCACCGGCTGCAATTGTGCATCGAGGAGCCAGGCCCGGGTATCGGCCACCGGACGCCCGATGGCCGGCTCGGCATCCGCCCCCCTCGCCACCTCGGTGAAGGTCGAATAAGTGGTGTCTTCCGAAGGCCCATAGAGATTCAGCACCCGCGCGACCGCGGAGCAGCCATAAACCTCGTCGACCAGCGAGCGCCGCAGCGGCTCGCCCGCCAGGTTGACGGTCCGGACTCCCTCCGGCAAGGCACCGGCGCGCGCCAGCTCGGCGATCGCCGAGGGCACGGTGTTGACCAGGGTCACCGCGCTCCGGTGCGCCAGACTCGGCAGCTCGAGAGCGTTCTCCGCCAGGATCACCGTTCCGCCCTGGCACAGGGGCACGAACAGCTCGAAGACCGACAGGTCGAAAGTGATCGAGGTCGCGGCCAGCACCCCGCGGAGCTCCGCCGGCGAGAAGACCTCGTGCGCCCAATGCACCAGGGTCACCGCGCTTCGGTGCGGGATCGCCACCCCCTTGGGCCGCCCGGTCGAGCCCGAAGTGTAGATCACGTAGGCCAGTGAGCCGGGCCCGGCGAGCGCCTCCGGGTTCTCTTCCTGAGCCGGCAAATCCCGCCAATGGCGGTCGAGGCAAAGCACCTGCTCGGCGGTGGCGGGCAGCGCCGCAGCCAGCCCGGCCCGGGTCAGCAGGACCGGCGAGTCGGTGTCTTCGAGGAGGAAGGCCAGTCGCTGTCGCGGATAGGCCGGATCCAGGGGCACGTAGGCGCCGCCGGCCTTGAGGGTGGCAAGCATCGCCACCACCATCCAGGCGCCGCGGTCGAGGCCGATCCCCACCGTCACTTCCGGGGCTACGCCCAGCCGCCTAAGGTGGTGCGCCAGCCGGTTGGCACGGCCATTGAGCTCCCGGTAACTCAGGCACTCGCCGTGCCAGGCCAGCGCCGTCGCGTCGGGTGTCCGCTCGACCTGCGCCTCGAACAGTGCCGGCAAGGTCTGATGCCGGGCAAAGCCGCGGGCGGTGTCGTTCCACTCCCACAGTAGCTGGGCGCGCTCGGGAGCGCTCAGCAACGGCAGCTCGCCGAGGCACCGCTCGGGCTGCGCCACGATCTTGTCGAGCAGGATCTCGAAGTGCCCCAGCAGACGGTCGACCGTGGTGGTCTCGAAAAGGTCTGGATTGTAGTCCAGCGTGCCGGAGATCCTGCCGCCGAGCTCGCTCAGCGACAGCGTCAGGTCGCAGATCGCGTCCTGGGTCACCGCCAGCGGACGCAAGCTCAGGCCCATCATCTCGAGATCTGCGATCCTCGATCGCCGGAGCAAGAACATCACCTGGAAAAGGGGCATGCGGCCCAGGCTACGCTCCGGCTGCAGCTCCTCGACCAGACGCTCGAAAGGCAGGTCCTGGTGGCCCTGGCCCCCCACAACCACCTCGTGCACCCGCCCCAGCAGCGAGCGAAACGTGATGGTAGAGGCGACCGGCCCTCTGCCCTCAGGCTTGAAGCTCGTACGCAGCACCAGGGTGTTGACGAAAAAGCCGATCAGGTCCCGGATCTCGGGGCGCGTACGGTTGGCCACCGGCGAGCCCACCACCACCTCAGCTTGCCCGGTGAGGCGCCATAGCAGGACTTTGAAAGCCGCCAGCAGGAGAGTGAAGAGGGTCACCCCCTGGTGCCGGGCGAACTCACGGAGCGCGCCGCCGAGCTCGAACGGCAGGGCGATCGGCCGGGACGCGCCGCGCGTGCGCGCCGCCTCGCGCCTTGGGCGGTCGTAGGGCAGCTCGAGCACCGGCGGTGCGCCCTCGAGCTGCCGCCGCCAGTAGGCGAGCTGGAGCTCCAGCTCCCCACCTTCCAGCCAGCGCCGTTGCCAGGCAGCGAAGTCGACGTAACGGATCGGAAGATCGGGTAGCGAGGCCGGGATCCCGGACGCGCATTCCGGATAGAGCGCCGCCAGCTCGCGCACCAGGATCTCGCTCGAATGACCGTCCGAGGCGATGTGGTGCATGACTACCACCAACACGTGGTCGCCGGGAGCCAGCTGCAGCAGGGTAGTGTGCAGCAACGGACCGCGGGCCAGATCGAACGGCCGCCGTGCCTCGTCGCGCACCAGGGCGGCCACCAGGGCTTCCCGCTCAGCGCCGGCCAGCCGCCGCAGATCCACCCTCGACAGGGTCGGTAGCAGCCCCTCGTGGATCTCCTGGACGACGGGCGTGTCCTGTCCGTCAGCCTCGTGGAACGTGGTCCGCAGCGCCTCATGACGCCCCACGATCCGCCGCAGGCTCTGCGCCAGTGCGGCCACGTCAAGAGGTCCCGAGATGCGCAAGGCATAGGGGATGTGGTAGGCCGAGCTGCCGGCCACCAGCTGGTCGAGAAACCACATACGCCGCTGGCCGAAGGAGAGAGGGAACGTCCGCTGCTCGGCGAGCCGCGGGATCTTCTGTCGCGACGGATCCCGCCGCGCCGTCTCCTCGCGACGCTCGGCGAGCTTGAGCTCGAAAAGCCGCCGTTGCTCCGGCGACAGGGCGGTGAGGCGCTGCTCCAGGTTGCTCATAACGCTTCCTTCGATGGCGTCCGGCCCGTGTCTCGCTGCATAAGCTCGGCGCTGACCTCCCCACTGGAGAGCCTTTCGACCTCTTGCAACAGCTGCTCGATCTCCGCCTCGTCTTCGCCCTGCTGCGCCAACGTTTCGGAGGGCGCCTGCGCGCACGACAGGGCGGCTGCGATACCGGCCACGGTCGGCGATGCAAAGAAGCGCCGCAGCGAAAGGTCCACACGCAGGGTGCTCTGCACCCGCAGTCCCAGCTCGGTAGCCAGCAGGGAATCACCGCCGAGCTCGAAGAAGTCGTCGTGGATGCCCACCCGCTCGATGCCGAGCACCTCCTGCCAACATTGGGCAACAGAGCGCTCGACGTCGTTGCGGGGCGCGACGTAGGAACTCGCGATCTCCGGCCGCGGATGGAGCTCGGACGCCTCCTTCGCCGCCGGCCCACTCGCCGCCGCGGCGCGCCAGCGCACGATCCGTGATTCCAAATCCTCGGTGGAGACCAGTACCCGGGGCTCGGCCGTCCATTGCAAGAGGCGTCCGAAGGCCTCCTCGCCCTGCTGGGCCGAGATCGCCGCAGGATCCTGAGTCTCGGTCTCCGGCCGCTGCCAGACATCCCAGCACACGCTCTTCCAGGGCATTCCGCCCTGCCTTCGGCGCTCCCCGGCGAAAGCTTCGAGGAACAGGTTGGCGGCGGTGTAGGCGCACAGACCCGGCCCGCCGAGCGCCGAGGACAGGGAGGAAAAGAGCAGGCAGAAATCGAGCTCGCCGGCGTGTGGCGCCAGAACCTTCTCCAGCGTCAAAAGCCCGTAAACTTTCGCCCGGAAATGCGCCTCGCATTCGGCAGGGCCGGTGTCGACGACGCTATGGAAGGCGTTCCCACCCACCAGCCCGGCGGCATGGACCACGCCGTGGACGGGCCCGAAGGACTGGCGGGCCCGGGCTAACAGCGTCTGCATCTGCCCCTCGTCAGCGACGTCGGCACAGCCCACGAGAACCTCGGCACCCATCGCCTCGCAAGCCTGCAGGCGCAAGATCTTGCGGCTCACGGCATCCTCGGAGCCGTGGACCCCGAGCCATTCCGGCCATTCGTTCCGGACCGGAAACGGCGTGCGCCCGACGAGCACCAGCCGCGCCTGGACGCTGCGGGCGAGATACTCGGCGAGCTGCAGGCCGAGGCGCCCCAGACCGCCGCTGATGAGGTAGACGCCGCGTCGGCGCAGCGGCGGCGCGGCCCCCTCGAGGCGGACGGCCTCGAACCCTTCGACCCACCGCCGGCCCTGGCGCCAGGCCACCACCGGCTCGCGTCCTACCGGTGCCGGAAGGCCGGACCCCGGTAGGTCGGACCCCGGTAGGTCGGACCCCGGAAGGCCGGACCCCGCGAGCTCCGCGAGCAGAGCCGCTACCGGTTCCTCCACCTGCCGGTTGCCCGCCGCCGGCAGATCGACGTCAACGCTTCGGCAGCCCAGGTTGGGGACCTCCTGCGGGACGATCCGGCACAGGGCGAGAAGGGTCGCCTTTTCCGGCTGGCTCGCCTCGCCGTGGACGCTGTGCAGTGAGCTCGATACGACCGTGAGCCGCCTCTGCTGTCCCGCGGCCTCGTCCGCCAGGGCCTGGATCAGGAACAGCAGGCTGTAAAGCCCCAGCTCCTGCAGACGCTGGAAACGTTCGCCGCCGGGATCGTCCTCCCCGTCCGACGTGACGCTCCACAGGTGGACGATCGCAGCCGGCGCCCGGCCCGCAGCGGCGAGCTCTGCGAGCAGGCGGACGTAGTCCTGCCGTCGGCCGGGATCGAGAGCGTACTCGTGTTCGCCGAGCCGGGCGAAGCCTTCCCCGCAACGCACGAGGATCGGCTCGTGGCCAGCGCCGGCGAGACGCCGGGCCAGCTCGTCGCCGAGACCCCAAGCGTCGACGAACAGCAGCTGAGGCGATGTCGTACCGGCCGCGGGCCGTCCCGGCGGTGGGTGCGGCAGCGGCCGGGGTTTCCACAGGGGAAGGTAGAACCAGTCCGCCAGCTGGCGCCGGCCGGCCGCCGGCCGCGCCCGCGGTCCAGGATCCAGCCAGTAACGACGGCGCTCGAAAGGATAGGTGGGTAGCTCCAGCCGGCAGCGGCGTTGACCGGCCGAGAAGCCTCGCCAGTCGACCGGGTAGCCGGCCAGCCACAGCCGGCCCACGGCGCTCAGCCAGTGTTCGACTTCGCAGCCGCCGCGGCGCGGATCCGGCAAGCTGGCAACAACCAGCCGCTGCGCCGCCTCTTTCCCCTGCCGGCGGATCAGAGAGCTCAGGGTGCGGCCCGGACCCACCTCCACGAAGAGCGCATCCGGATCTTCCAGCAAACGGGCGAGCCCGTCGCCGAAACGCACGGTGTGACGCAGGTGGCGCACCCAGTGGTCGATCGAGGTGGCCTGCGTAGGCCCGATCCAGGTGCCGGTGAGGTTCGAGACGTAGGGGATCTGCGGCGGACGCAGCTCGATGCCGCGTAGGACGCGGGCGAACGGCGCCAGGATCGGCTCCATCATCGGCGAGTGAAACGCGTGGGAGGTGGCGAGGCGGCGCACGGTGACGCCTTCAGAGGCCAGGCGATCCGCCAGCTCGTCGACCGCGGCGGCAGGCCCTGAAACCACGACCCGGTCGGGCCCGTTGACCGCGGCCAGGGCGAGGTCCGGGCCCAAGAGCGGCAGGAGTTCCGCTTCCGCCAGCGGCACCGAGAGCATGGCCCCCGCAGGCAGCTCCGCCATCAGCCGTCCCCGCTGCGCCACCAAGGCGACCGCGTCGGCGAGCGAAAAGACCCCGGCGAGGCAAGCTGCCACGTACTCCCCGAGGCTGTGTCCGATCATCGCCGCGGGTCTCCCCACCCGCTCCATCCACAGCCGGCCCAGGGCGTACTCCACCACGAAGAGGGCCGGTTGGGTCCAGACGGTCTCGCGCAGGCGCCGCTGCGCCGATTGCCTCTCCCCGTCCGGTGGATAGAGCAACCGGCGGACGTCGCAATCGAGGTGAGGCTCGAAGAGCTCCGCGCAGCGGTCCAGATGCCGGCGGAAGACCGGCTCGCGGCGGTAGAGCTCCGCTCCCGGGTCGACCGTCTGTGCCCCCTGCCCCGGAAACAGGAACACCAGGGAGGGCGATCCCTCCCCGGCGAAATGGCTGAAGCGCTTCGTCATCGGCTGCTCGAGCTCAGCGATCGCGCCCGCCAAGTCGCGGCAGGTCAGGAACCGTCGGTGCTCGAAGGCCTGGCGGCCCACCTGCAGGGTGTAGGCCACGTCCGCCAGGTTGACGTCGCGGCGGCGGCGCAGGTGCTCGGCCAGCGCCGCCGAAGCTCGCTGCAAGGCCGGCCCGGTGCGCGCCGAGAGCACCAGCAAGTGCCCGCGCCCCGGAGCGTCCGAGGCCGTGACCGCGGGCGCCTCTTCCAGCACCGCGTGGACGTTGGTGCCGCCGACGCCGAAGGAGCTCACCCCAGCCCGGCGCCGGTGAGAGCCGGACCGCGGCCAGTCGCGCAGGACAGTGTTGACGTAGAAGCGGCTGGCCGCGAAGTCGATCTCGGGATGGGTCTGCCGGCAGTGGAGGCTGGGAGGAATCTGCCGGTGCCGGAGCGCCAGGACCGTCTTGATCAGACCGGCGATACCGGCCGCCGCGTCGAGGTGGCCGACGTTGGTCTTGACCGAGCCCAGGGCACAGGGAGCCGTGCCGCCCAGGGCCCGGTTCAGCGCCGCCACCTCGATCGGATCGCCCAGCGGGGTACCCGTACCGTGGGCCTCGACGTAGCTCAGAGTCTCGGGATCCACCCCGGCCACCCCACAGGCTTCGCTCAGAACCGCCGCCTGTCCCTCGACGCTCGGCGCCGTGTAGCCGACCTTGACCGCGCCGTCATTGTTGACCGCCGTACCCCGGATCACTGCCAGGATCGGGTCGCCGTCAGCCAGCGCGGCGGCCAGCGGCTTGAGCACCACCACGCCGACGCCGCTACCTGGCACCGTACCTCCTGCATCGGCGGCGAAGGCCCGGCAGTGACCGTCGGGGGAGAGGATGCCGCCCTGCTCGTAGAGATAGCCCGCCTCCAGCGGCACCCTGACCGACGCGGCCCCGGCCAGGGCCAGATCGCACTCTCCGGCGAGCAGGCTCTGGCAGGCCAGATGGACCGCCACCAGCGACGTGGAGCAGGCGGTCTGGACCGTGACGCCAGGCCCCTTGAGATCCAGCTTGTAGGACACCCGGGTGGCCAGGAAATCCTTGTCGTTGCTGATCAGGGTCTGGAGGTCCGCCGTCGGCGAGGACGGCTGGCGCTGCGTGCGGTCGAGGTAGGTGCTGAAGCTGGCGCCGGCGAAGACCCCGACGGCGCCGCGGCGATCCGCAGCCCCGTAGCCGGCCCGCTCCAAGGACTCCCAGGCGCACTCCAGGAAGAGCCGGTGCTGGGGATCGAGGGCCGCGGCCTCCCGCGGCGCCAGGTCGAAGAAGGGAGCATCGAAGAGATCGGCCCCGGCGAGCGCACCCGCTGCCCGGACGTAGTCAGGATGCTCCAAGTGCGCCGGATCGACCCCCGCCTCCGCCAGCTTCCGGTCAGAGAAGAAGGAGATCAACTCCTCGCCGGCGCGCAGATTTTCCCACAGCCGATCGAGGTCGGCGGCGCCCGGGAACCGGCCGGCCATCGCGAGGATCGCCACGTCGCGGGCCTCGTGCCGGCGCCGGCGCCGCTCCGAGCGTTCCCCCAAAGGGGGACGAACAAGGTGTTCCCCCGGAGGGGGATCAACGAGGGGTTCCCCCGAAGGGGGACTAACGAGAGGCTGCCCGCCGTTGTCGCTCCTCGGCCCACCCCGGGCGCCCAGGTGCGCCGCCAGGGAGGCAATCGTCGGATATTGAAAGAGCTCTGTCAGGCCGAGCTCGACCGACAGCCGTTGACGCAGCTGGTCTTGGACCCGGACCAGTAGCAGCGAGTGCCCCCCCAGGTCGAAGAAGCTGTCGTGGAGCCCTACCCGCTGACGGCTCAGGACCTCCTTCCAGACCGCCGCGATCGTCCGTTCGAGGCCGCTGCGAGGCGCGATCGTGGCCGAGGTCGAGTCGGGTGTCTCCGGCGCCGGCAGAGCGGCCCGATTCACCTTGCCGTTGGGCAGCAGCGGCAAGGAGTCGAGTACTACGAAGGCCGCCGGCATCATGGGGTCGGGCAGCCGCTCCCTGAGAAAAGCCCG
>JBCCGX010000437.1:0-7882 GCA_039029035.1 Acidobacteriota bacterium
CGGCGTGCTGACTGCTCGGGGAGTAGTAGCAGCCGTCGGAGCCCAGGTCCTTCGGTGCGACGCGGAAGATGCCCCAGATGCCACGGTTGAAGTGCATCGCCGGGAAGCTGCGCACGAGATAGTCACCGGGCACGACGTTGGGGCCGCCGGCGCTTTCGATCAGCACATCGAAGTGATTGCCCGGCCCATGGCCGGTCTTCGAGGCCTTCCATTCGTTGAGCGAAGCGTCCCACAGGCCGCCGCTGGTCAGGTCGTAGAACTTCTTGACCTTGTCCTTGACGCCCTCGAGCGCTTTCGAGTCGAGTGCCTGCCTGGCCTCGCGTGCGACCTCGTCCGGCGCATCGAGTGCGACCTCTGTCGCCTTGCTGAAGAGGTTCTTCTCGTACTCTTGGCGACCGAGCCAGAACTCTTTGCTACCGCAGAGGTTGCGCTGGCCGAGAACCTGCGAGGCGTAGAGATTGGTGTGGGTGGTCGGCGGCTCGCAGTTGGCCTCTCGGGTCATGTACGGCGCTTCGGAGAAGCTGTGGCCGTAGAGTTCGAAGACCTCGTTGGTGTTGGTGCCACCGGGATGCAGCAGGCGGAAACGAACCTCCTCGCCGGCGCAGGCCTGGAAGAGAGGCGCCGGCGTGGCGGCGGTACCGGGCTGGCTGCATTGGGCGAGCACGCAGGCGACTTCGTTGTTGGTCGCCTGACAGGTGTCGAGGCAATCTCGCTGACTGGCTGGCCCGGAGCCGAGATAGGGCGACCTGTAGTTGAGCGCGTTGACCGGTGTCGGTCCGGTGCTGCCGGTGACGCCGGGAGCGGTCAGGGTCGACAGATCGTCCTGGGTGAAGAAGACGTGCTCGCGGAAGACCCGGTCACGGTTTACCTCGTCGTATCGCTTCTCGTCGTAGTTCCACTTCTGGAAGGTTTCGGTGTAGTAGACGATGGCCTCGGTGCCGGCGAAGCTCTGGCCGTGGGCCGGCGTCCAGTGGGCGCCCTCGGGCTCGATGACCAGACCGCCGAAGAGGCCGTGCAGGTAATGGTTGATCGGGTCCGACGGCAGCAGATTGGAGCCGCCGAACTCGACCGGGATGTGCTGGTCCTTGCCTGCCGGTGGATTGGGCTCCACGTGGCCCGCGTACCAGGTGTAGGTGACGTTGCCGCCGGGAGCCGCAGTCTGCACCGGCGGATTGTACCCGGCGTTGGTGCCATCGCTGTAGCGCAGGTCGTAGGTCACCAGCTGCGGCCGCAGGCCAACCTCGGTCGATACGGTCGAGGTGTAGGTGGCGGCCGAGACTTGCGGCCCGGTGAGCTGCAGCGAGCTGTTGCCGGCCGGACCGGTTCCTGGCTCCTGGTTGTTGTACAGGGTCACCTGGATGCAGTCGCCTGCCGCGGCACGCAGCACCAGCGGCTGGGGATCGGCGACGTACTCGGCACAGGTCTTTGGATCGGCCTCGCAGCTGCCGCCGCCGGCTTGCTGCAGGTTCGGATCGTCGGTGCGGAAGTAGAGGATGGCGTTGGGATCCTTGATTTTCAGCGTCTTGTTGTAGACCAGCTCACCGCCGCTGTGGTTCTGCAGCGCTTGCTTGGCGGTCAAGGCAACGACGCCATACTTCCGGTTCGCCGCGCCCGGACAGACGTTGATCGGCTCGAAGGCCTGCGCCAGCGGGTTCTGCGGCAGCACCGGCAGTTGCTCGCTGGCCTGCTCGGGCTGTGCGCTGTAGGCGCGCAGCAGACCCCAGTTGCCCGAGGCCAGTTCGATCGCTGCCATACCCGGTTGGTAGAGGTAGTCGATCCACTGCTGGGTCGCTGCCTCGGCGTGGGGCGGTGGATTGAACGGCGCGTCGACCTTGGCCAGCAGCTCGAAGTGCTCGGAGATACCCATCACCTCGCTGTTGCGCCAGCCGGAATCGACAAAGGACGGCTCCTTGAGCCAGTTGAGACCGTGAACCGTCAGGTTGTGGGGGTTGATGTGGGCCCCCATCAGGGCACGGATCTGGATGTCGTCGCCGGTGTAGGTGCGGAGCAGGGGAGTGAACGGGTCGCCGGCCTCGATACCCTGGGTGAGGGGCTGGTAAGGCGCGGCGTCGACCCCGGTCATGCAAGTCGCCGAGCCCGTCGGGCCAGGGCTGGCGCAGTTGGTCGTGTTGCCTTCGACACAGAGGGCGAAGTTGTCGGAGCACAAGCCTGCGGGCTTGCAGGTTGCGGACGGCGTGTCGCAGGGAGTGAAAGGCCGAACCACATCCGTGGTGCGCAGACCGCGCGGATTGGGCCGGGTGCCGCTGGGCGGGATGGAGCTGTAGACGTAGCTCAGGTCACCCGCCGCGCCGGCCACCGGTTGCCCGTCCGCACCGTCGATGCGTGGGAAGAGCGGCTCGTTGCGATAGTTGAACGAGAAGTTGTTGGTGGCGCTATTGAAAGTGACACCTTCGGGCGTTCCGTTCGAGGCGTCGATCGGCGGCCCACCAAAGTTCTGTGCCACCGGAAACGGGATGTTGCCGATGAAATCGCACGCCTCGACACCCTCGAGGGAGGTGCCATGGGAGGCACACTGAGTCTTGTCCGTCGTGGTGCAAGCGGTCCATTTGCCCTGGCCGATCAGGCAAGCGCTGCCGGAGGGGCAGTTACTCGCTCCGGTCGGATCGAGGAGGCACTTGTCGAACGGCGCCACATTGCAACGGCCGGTGTAGGAGCAGAAGCCGCAGGGCTCGTCGGTCGCCGTCTTACAGACGCCGATGTCGACGTTGTAGTACTGGCCGGCGAAGACCTTTTCCTCGGCCTCGTTCATGCGATCGGGGTAGAAAGTGGGCGAGTAGAAGGGCTGGTAGAAGAGCCCCGAATCTTGCGGCATGAGGTTGAACTCGCGGTAGCTGCCGCTGCAATCGCCGTCCTGTTGACAGGTCTTGCCCGGTGCGTTCAGGCATTGGCCGTCCTGACACACGCCGTCGGGATTGGGCGTCGTGATCATCGCTTGCCAGGACGTCGGGCCGCTGTCGCGCACCTTGTAGCCCCCGGCACCGGCGATGACGCGTCCGGGTATCGGGTTGATGGTGCCCGGGAAGACCCCGCCGAAGGCGCAGTTGCCGCTGCCATGCGGCATGGGCGTACCACCCACCTGCTCGCACTCGGCGTCGGTCATGTTCTGGTTGAACAGCCACTGCGAGCCCTTGGGCTCGGCCAGAACACCGGCGTAGAGACCCGCTTGCTGGTGGGTCGAGGGGCCAAAGTGATCGTGGGTGAACACGGTGCGGATCGTCCGGTCGTTGAACGGGAAGCATTCGAAGTCGCCACCGCAAGAGGTCAACCGATCGAACTCGGTGCAGCGCTGGGCAGGATCGTTGGCGCAGAAGCCGGCTGCGGCAATGCACAGACCGTCGTTCGGACAGCCGTCCACCAGCTCGCCATAGGCGCCGTAGATGGCCGTGTTTTGGCCCAAGGTGCAGCGTTGGTTGGTATCGGTCTCGCAGACCCCGAGGTTGTTGTAGAGCGGGTCGTTGTACCAGCGCTGGATGGTCGCTTGTGAGCCGAGCCAGGCGCCGGTGTTGGCACCGTTGCCGGTCGCGGCGGTCGCGCCCGGGCCCGGGCCGAAGAAGTTGATAAAGGTGGCTTCGGGCTCGAAAGTCTGGCAGTCGGAGTCCTGGCTGCAGGACAGAGCGGGGTAGTTGTCGCACGTCTTCGACGTCGCATTGCAGGTCCCGGCGGGATCGTCGAGGCCGCCGGCCGCGTTGATCGCGTGGATCCGCTCGGTGACTTCGTTGGGAGCGAAGGTACCGTCCTCGTAGTTCCAGCCATTCGCCGCGCCGTCGGAGGAAGTGACGTCGAACTTCACCAGGTGAATGTGCTGGCCGAGGATGTCGGTCGGCGTCCGCACCTGGAAGTCGTCGAGCTCATAGACGTTGGGTACCAGGTTGGCCAAGGTGTAGTTCATGCAGTCGTAGGAGTTGACCCGCATGAACAAGGGCTCCGGTGGCTTCTCCTTGTCGATGAATTTCTGCGCGTCGCCCCACAACGAGATGATTCGCTGTTGCGGGAAGTGCCAGCCTTCTTTGTTGAAGATGGCGTCGAGCTGGATGTCGACCGCCAGGTAGTCTCGGTCGATGCCGCCCGGTGCCGCGCCGCCGGTGCGCAGGAAGTTGATGCACGGGTCGGCATAGGGCGCGCCGCGCACCGGGGCCAGGCCGTTGAGAATGAAGTTGATCTGGCCGCTCATGTCACAGGTGGCGGTGCGTGGGTTGCCACATTGTGCGGTGCCCAAGGGCTTGTCCGTACAGGGCGCCTTGTTGTCCGAGCAGACACCCGTCGTGCGGCCGTCCGGTAGTTGGGTGTCGTGGAAACGCACGCTGTGCGCCGCCATCGCGACCTTCTCGACCAGAGTCCCTTCCTCGTCGAGCTGCAAGGCGTCGGCGTTCAGTATTTCCTTGCTGTAGTCGGTCTGGGCGTAAGGCAGGAGCTGGGCGTTCTGCAGAGCAGGATCGTGCTTGAGCAGGTACTCCGCCTCACCGGCGCCGTCCATGACGTGGCGCGGCAGCCCGCCGTCGAGTGGCTGGTCACAGATGCAGCCGCTGTGATCCTCCGGCACCTGGTTCTCCGGCGTGCAGACATAGCCGTTGAGGGTCTCGTCGCTGCAGCCACGGTACGACATCGCGAAGTCGAGGGGCGGATGGGGCGCCCGCCGACCGCCGACACCGGGAATCCAGAACGGAAAGCCGGGATTGATGTAGTTGTCCAGATCTTCGCGGATCGTTTGCCAGGTCTCGTCGCTGGACGCCTGGGCCTTCACCCAATGGCCATCGAGCTCAACTTCGACGATCTTGCCGTCGTCGGCCAAGCGGACATCGCCGGGGACCGGGGCCATCGGGATCGAGGGCATCGGCACGAGCGCCGGGGTCGGTGCACCGGCAACGATGTCGCCGTCCGGCAAAGCGCGGGCTGTGGTGACCAGGCTGGTTCCATCGGGACAGGGTTTGTGGCCCGGAGAGGGATTAGGCTGGATATCGGAAGGGTGGGTCTCGCTCGGGTCGCTGTCGCTGACGCAGACGTTGACCGGGCGCCCGTGCTCATCGAGCTCGGTGCCGGCCTCGAAGACGTCGTGTACCCGCCAGAGGCTCCACATGCCGGAAGCGAAGTGTGGGTAGAAGTGGCAGTGGAAGATGGAATCGCCGGCGGTCTGGTTCAGGTTGCCACTGCCGTCGTAGACCATCTCGAGGGTGAAGTTGGCTCCCGGTCCGATCGACTGGCTGTCGAGGTAATCGCCGTTGGGTGAGTTCGGTGTGCCGAGCCATTGATGCGCGTGCTGGTGGTGCAGGTGATGCAGGTCGGGGCCGGCATGCTGAATGCGGAACTTCAGGTGGTCGTAGACATAGCTGTGGTAGACGTTGGACGGGTCGTCGGGGAAGTGCACCGTCGTCGCTTGGCAGCCCTCGATCGGCTGGCCGTTTTGCCCGACACAGTTTTCCGCTGGGTTGTCGACCACCATCGCCGGATCGCCGAGGGCCCACGAAGTGAGGAAGAACTCCTCGTATTTGCACTCCACGCAATCGGCGCTGGGGCCAACCTCCAAACGGTTCGCGAGGACCGGCGGCGCCAGGCCGCCCATGCCGTAGTTGATACCGAAGTTATCCTGGGCGGCGTGCAGAGCGGTCAGGGTGCTGAAGTAGTTCGTCCCCATGTTCTGCTGCGTGACGGTCGAGAAGGCCTGCTGGACCTGGTAGGTTTCGTGGTAGGAGATGGTGAACTCGCGGTAGGGCTGCAGGCGCTGGGGATAGGAGTAGGCTGGGCGCAGGGAGGGCGGCTGTTCCTTCAGCGGATCTTCAGGGAAACGGTAGGGCACATGGATGCACTCACCCGTGGTCTCGTCCTTGCGGGTGCAAGGGTCTCGTGGGCCGGTGATGACCGCCGTCAGGTCACTGTGGACGATCTCGTTGGCGTCGCACACCACGCCGGCCGTCTTCTCGTCGCAAACCATGTTGAGGATCGGAAGCCCGGCTCGGTCATGCCCCGGTGGATAGACCGCCTGGTAGTCGATCTCCGGCAGGCTGTCGGGATCGGTGCGGGCACAGGGAACAGCGCAGTGCTGGGTGCCTGAAGCTGTCTTACAATCCTTGCTGGCGTAGCACAAGTCCTGTTCGGTGACCTGGCTGCGATACCACTCGGAGCGCCAGAGGGCCTCGGCACTGACGCCGCGGCTCTCGGTCCTCTTGAAGTACTCGCTGTCACCTTCGTAACTCGGTTCGACGTTGACCGTGCCCCACAGGCCGAACTGCAGCCAGCCGCCGTCACCGCCACCGGCGAGGACGTTGGAGGAGGAGTTGATCGCCGTGAAGTCGTCCGAGCTGTTGTACAGCATGTAGCTGCCTTCGTTCTCGGCATAGAGCAGGTAGGTGGCCGAAGAGCCGGGCAGGAAAGTGCATTGGTTCGGTGCCGCGGTTCCCCCTGGCAGCACCTGGCTGTCGCAGTTCTCGCCCACCCAAGAGCCGTCGTCACGGCCCTGAACGCTGGGGTCTGAAGGATCCGGCGCGGCGTTCACCCAGTTGAGCCCCTCGACATGGAGCGAGACGGAGCGGGTATCCACTTGGTTGTTGGGCTGCGACGTCCCGGGATTGCTCGCGGCCAGCAGGTTGGTGAAGTGAATCTGTAAGCACTCACCTTCGTTGACCCGCAGCACCAGAGGCCGTGGTCGCTTACCATCACGCAGTTGGACTTCGCCCGGCTGGCAGAGCGAGGCGGGGTCTGGGTAGCAACTGGGTTGCAGGTTGGTGCTCGCCACGACGTCCTTGGCGAGGGCGAAGATCGCACCGCCAGGCATGGTCGCGCCGAAGCGCGTAATCGGAATGGCCTGATCCAGCGCGACAACCCTTGCAATGACCGTGCGCTTGTCTTGGCAGAAGTTGGGATCGTAGGTCGGGATCGGTGCCCGCGTTGGGACGGCTTCCAGCCCCGTAGGCACCGGCGCGTCTTCCAGATTAGACGGAAGCTGAGCCACGACCGGGGCGCCGGCCAGCAGGGCCAGCACCGCGATAACGAAGCTGCTTGCGACGATCGTGGACGGAAATTGACATATACCCTTGAGACAATTCATCCTTTGATCCCTTCTTCCGTAAACGGAAAGAAAGCCGGTCGGTCATCGCCCTCAGAACTTTGCAAACTATAGTAGCTGGTTGACTGTACCTTTGCAAGGCTGAATCTGTCTCCTCGCGTCTCACATTCGGGCGCCGTATGCACGCCTCGTTTTGCCAATCGAGGTTGCCTATTCGGCTGCAAGCAGGTTGGTTAATCGGATGAAATGTGCTACATTCGGATTAGCGTCAGCAACAATACCCATATTGGCTCGACCGTATCGGGGTTTAAAGTAAGGGGTCGGCTGCGGTTCGGCCGTATTGGTTCGCATGCTGTGTTGGCTCGCAGAATGTGTTGCGTCCAGAACAAAACTGCCGAATGGTCGGTAGGCAGCTGAATTTCGAAACCTCTAGGCGGGTCTCCGGCCGGACGATCGGGGATCAAGGAGGACTCCGATGGGTGGCAAGTTTGACAAGAGTGGCAAGGTCGATAAAAGCGGCAAGGTCGACAAGGGTGGCAAGGGCGGCAAGAAGGGCAAAAAGGGTAAGAAGAACAATGGCGGTGGCGCCGCCCAATTCGATGTCTTGTTCGTCATCGAGACGGCCGCTGACGACGAGTATCGAGCAACGACTCCCGAGCCGGTGTCGGGAGCTCCGGGCTTCGTTCAGTTCAAGCTCACCGCTCTGACTGCTTCACGTTTGATGAACGCGGCGTCCAACGCGCTACGCACGCCCTATCCCGACAAGAAGAAAAAGAAGAAGAAAAAGAAGGGCAAAGGCAAGGGCAAGGGCAAAAAAGGCAAGGGCACTCCGAAGTCGCCGCCGAAAGAGCCCAAGGGAGGACC
>JBCCGX010000438.1:0-7874 GCA_039029035.1 Acidobacteriota bacterium
CCCGCGGTACCGAGCGTGTGGTCGCCCTCGACGAAGCCACCGGCAAGGTCCTGTGGTCTTACAGCTGGGAGGCCGACTACGCCGGTCTCGAGCCGCGCTACGCCATCGGCCCGCGGGTGACACCGACGATCGACGGCGACCAGGTCTACGTGCTCGGCGCCATGGGTCAGCTGATCAGCCTCGATGTCGAGTCGGGCAAGGTGCTCTGGCAGAAAGACTTCGTTGCCGACTATGGCACCAAAGTGCCGATCTGGGGCATGTCCGGCGCGCCGCTGGTCGATGGCTCGCTGCTGATTTGCCTGGTCGGTGGGCAGGAGGGCGCGGAGATCGTCGCCTTCGACAAAGCCACCGGGCGCGAGGTGTGGCGCGCGCTCGACGCCGGTAGCGAGCCCGGTTACAACCCGCCGACTCTCGTCGAAGCGGGAGGTCGCCGGCAGCTGATCATCTGGCACCCTAAAGCCGTCAGTGCGCTCGAACCGCGCACCGGCAAGGTATTGTGGGAAGAGCCCTTCGATGTCCAGCTCGGGCTCACCGTGGCGACCCCGGTGTTCGACGGCCAGCACCTCTTGGTGTCGGCCTTCTTCGAAGGCTCGATGCTGCTCGATCTGGCCGCGGCACCCAAGGCCAAGCGGGTTTGGAAGGTCGGGGGCAAGAGCGAGATCGACAGTGAAGGGCTACACGCCCTGATCACCACCCCGGTGATCGACGGCGACGCGTTCTATGGCGTCGGCAGCTACGGCGAGCTGCGCGGCCTCGATCTGGCCAGCGGCGAGCGGCTGTGGGAGTCGCGGAGGCCGGTGGTGGAGAAAGCGCGCTGGGCGGCAGCCTTCCTGGTGCGCCACGAGGATCGCACCTTCATCTCCAACGACCGCGGCGAGCTGATCATCGCCCGTCTCGATCGCCAGGGCTACCACGAGATCGACCGCACCGAGCTGATCGAGCCCACCTCACCGGTCGGCCGCCGTGAGCGCGGCGCCGTCCACTGGTCCCACCCGGCCTACGCCAACCGGCACATCGTGGTGCGCAACGACAAAGAGATCGTGCGCGCCAGCCTGGCGAAGGTCGAAGCGAAACCTTCCACTGGATCCCATTGACAGACAAGGCAACGGCAAGGAGCGGCAGTATGGCTTATGGCGTCGGCATCATCGGCACCGGCTTCGGTATCAACGTCCAGTTCCCGGGCTTCGCGGCGCATCCGGATTTCGAAGTGGTGGCCGTCACCTCCGGCACCCCGGGGCGCGCCGCGGCACTGGCCAAGGAGCATGGCATCGCCCACGCCCATGACGACTGGCGCGAGCTGGTGCAGGACCCGGCCGTACAGCTGGTGAGCGTCGCCAGCACGACCGACCGCCACGGCCCCCAGACCCTGGCAGCGCTCGAGGCCGGGAAGTCGGTCCTATGTGAGAAGCCGATGGGTATGCACACCGAGGAGACTCGTGCCATGGTGGCGGCCGCGGAAGTCGCCGGCACCACCACGGCGATCGACTTTCTCTGGCGCCACCGCCCGGCGGAAGCGACTTTCGCTCGCCACATCGCCTCGGGTCTGCTCGGCGAGCTGCGCCAGGTCAACTGGTCGATCGTCTGGCCCGGTCTGCCGGCCTGGGCCCGGCCGATGTCGTGGAGCTGGCAGGCCAGTCGGGGCGGCGGCATGCTGGGCAACGTCGGCTCCCACTGGCTCGACTTCCTCCTCTGGTGCTTCGGCCCCGCCACCCACGTCAGCGCCCAGCTCGACTCTCACTTCCCGACCCGCAACTGGCCCGACGGCACGAGCGGCACCGTCGACACCGAAGACGCCTTCACCGTCCAGCTGCGCTTCCAGCGCGGCGGTCGCGGCACCCTGCGCTTCTTCGCCGCCGCCCACCACAGCGCCGGCTCTCGCCTGGAGGCCTACGGCAGCGAGGGCTCCCTCATCCTCGACAACGACAAAGACTTGGCCGCCGGCCGGGTCGGCGAGCCCTTAGAGCCCGTCGCCCTGCCCCCCTTCCGCATCCCCAGCGTCGCCGAGTCCGCCCACGCCGTCCTCGGCGGCTACGCCCCCTTCCTCGCCATCGTCGAACGCCTCGCCCGCCGCCTGCGCGGCGAAGACGTCATCGACCTGGCCACTTTCGTCGACGGCTCACGAGTCCAGACCGTGATCGATGCCGCGCGGCGCTCCAACGCGGAGGGTTGTTGGGTCGAGGTGGGGTCGGCGGTCTAGAGCCTGATCACGGAGGATTGATCCATGATTGATGCCATGCTGCGCGCCGCGACCGGGCGTAGGGCTCTGCTGGCTGTCGTCGCGCTCCTGATCGGCGGCTCGGCGTTGTTTCGACTCGGGCCGTACGCCACCGTAAAGAATGCCACCACATCGCCGACCCTCCCCGAGGAAGCCGTCACCTCACCGGCCGCACTCACCGCTTTTCTGACCGAGCTCGACGAGCCAACGCGAGCAGCCTACGCTCGCTTTCAGGCCTGGGATCTGTTCAACCTGGTGCTGTTCGGCACGGCCGGCGTGATGCTTCTCGGATGGATGCTCAAGCGGGCAGGCTTGGGCGAGACCGGATGGCGGTGGCTGATCGTCCTGCCGCTGGGGCTGATGGTGGCGGACCTGGCCGAGAATGGCCTGTTGAGCCTGGCGATCGTCCACTTCCCGGACTCGATCGCCACCAGTGCCGCTCTGCCATGGGTCACCGGCACCAAGTTCGCTGTCGTGATGGTGATGTTCCTGGCGCTCCCCGTGCTGGCGGCGGTGACCCTCGTTCGACGGATCCGGCAGCGGAGAGCCGACACCTAGGCGACGACACGCTTCGCCGACCTATCGACCCAAGAGTCCTCGAAAACCAAGGCACGCCATCGGGCGACTCCGGGCGATGGATGACAGCGTGTACCCCTCGGGGGACTCACGGGACAGGTATTATTACTTACTTTGATGCAAATATTTATTGACCACTAATATCCCGTGACGTAGAGTTCTCACTCTTAAACGCTCGTTCACCTAAAAGGAGTGTCTCTATGTGGTCGAAAAAGATGGTCTTCTGTGCCTTCGCGATGGCTCTGATACTTCCCTTGAGCGCCGTTGCTGACGAGCCAGGCCTCGAAACCGTGGAGGAGCCTGCTCCTGTGCAGCCCACAGGCGGTGCCATCTGTGATCCGGCGCTGCCGGGCCAGGACAACAGGGCCGGGGTGGTGTTTGGCGAGCCCTTGAAGGTCGAGCAGCTGATCGCTCCACGGGATGGTGACGGGATCTCCGGGATCGAGGGCGAGCGCGCTGGCTACGGTGGTTGCCAGTACGAGACGTGTGATTTCTCGGACACTTGCTGGGACGGCTGTTTGGCGCAATGGTGTGGCAATTCGTGGCCCTGTACCGGTGAGAACAGCCAGGAGAATTTCTGCTGGTGTGTTCGCTCCTGCTCGGACATCTGCGTTTGAGCCTGGAAGAAAGCTAGAGGGTGGGCCAGGCGGGGCGCTATCCGGGTGTACCGACCTCCCTGGCCCTACCCTTGAACAAGGGATAGGAGGGCAACGTTGCCCCGCGCTCAGCGTGCAGAGGCGGACCACCTCTGACCAACTCAGGGGTCTTTTTGTCCAACCCTAAGGCTAGAGGGCGCTAGCGGAAGAACTTCGCCCAGCGGGCCCTTCCCTTGTCTTTCCATTGACGTTCTTTGGTCGTCTTCCCCGCCACAGTCACTGTCGAGCGAATCTCCGCCGCTGCTTCGAAGTGGCTGACCTGGTCCGCCTCGAGCGGACAGACGTGCCGCGAAGTGTCGTCACCGAGGATGCCGATGCCGCGAATCCGTCGAGCCTCCGAGGCTCCTTGCTCACAGGCAACTTCGAACGAGTTGCCGCCGATCGTGAAGCGGATCTTTTCCACCGCGAGTATCTTCGTCTTGAAGTTGCCGAGATCGTTGACGCGCAGCCCGATCCAGACGTCGTCGCCCTGCTGTGCCAGGGAGGCGAAGATCTCCCAGCCTCCCAAGGTGTTCTTGCGGTGGAGCACAACCTCGCCGGAGACCTTCGTCTCGCCTTCCGGATCGGGCGGGTCGGCCTCCAGCTTCGGTGAGGCGAAAAGGGCTAGCAGGATGGTGAGGGCGGTGGTGAGGGCAGTCTGCCGATTCAATGTCTTGGGCAAGGTGGGCCTCCTGAGTCGATGGCTGTTGCCCGAGCAGATCATACGGCGCCGAGATCACGCCATCACGAGTTCTCGGGATGATGTGTTCGCAACGAGCGGTTGCCTGAGACGCGGTGCCAATTCGGCACTACTCTGAGCGACCGTGGTGGCTCGTCGGCCCTACCATCGGCCCTACCGCACACCGGACACGTCCTGATTCACGGACGACTGTATGGTTTTTCTGACGGCGATCCGGCGACTGTCCCTCACAGAATCCGGTCTGCACCGCGAGTTGGCGCCTTTCTCCCGCATGGCACCGTCCTTGCCTTAGGGAAACGGGTAAGGGATCCCCCTACCCGGGGCTCATGCCGGACCTGAGAGGAGACTCCATCTGATGAGGAGACTGACGCGCCGTTTCCGTGAACGCCTTCCACTGCGCCTCGCTCGCGGACTCGTGGTCGGTGCGGGGCTGGTGACCTTGGCGCCAACCGCGGCTCTGGCCGATCGCTGGATGCCGCCGCACGAGGACGCCGTGCCGCGGTTCTACATCGAGGAGATCGCCGTCGAAGGGGCGCGCAAGGCGTCGACCGACATCATCGTCTCCGAGACATTGCTCGACCCCGGCCTGCCCTACAGCGAGACCGAGCTGCGCGAGGCGGTGTTTCGCGTCAACCGCCTGCCGTTCGTTCTCGAAGCCGACTTCGCCCTGCGCAAGGGTAGTGAGCGCGGCCGCTACCGGTTGCTGATCACGGTGCGCGAGGCGCGCAATCTCTTCTTCGGCACCGATTGGACCTACAACAACTTCGGCGGGCCGCTGGTGAACAGCTCGCCTCTGGGCGACGAGTTCAGCGCCTCGCTCACCGCCGGCGTGCGCTACTTCGCCTCAGACGGCGTGTTCTTCGCGGCCCTCGGCGGCAACGAGAACCTGCAGATCGGCTACACGCGCTACAAACTGTTCAATCGGCCGATGCTGCTGCGGGTGGCCTACGCCCACGAAGAATGCTGCCCGGTGGAGCTGCTCGAGCCGGGACTCGATCCGGCGATCGCCACCTGGACGGCCACCGGTGCCGCCGAGCGCCTGGAGGTGTCCCTCGGCGTGCCCCTCGGTGGCAACCACTCCCTGCGCTTCGACGCCAGCCGGGTCGAGACCCGCTCGATGGACCGCCGGCTCCTGCGGCGCGACAACGATCTCATCACCGGTCTCGAAGATGTGGAGCAAGAAGAGATCGAGGTCGCCTGGGTCTACGACACGACCGACGATCCGGTGTTTCCCGATAGCGGCGACGCGGTCACCGCCTCGGTGAGCCTGCGGCAGCTCGAAGGTGATCTCTCGACCATCCTGCGGCTGGGCCCGGTGGCGACCTTTCTCGCCACGCCGAGCGCCCAGGTGAGCTCGCGGCTGGTCGGCCTCGACGCCCATGGCACCCGCCACTGGCCCCTGTCGCCGCGCCAGACCGTCTCCCTCAGCCTGGAAGTGTTGTTGAGCCGCTCCGACGTCGACAACCTGCCGGTGGAGCTCGAGGACGGCACGATTCGCCTGGTGAGCGATACGGTCGACGCAGTGGAAGCCGAGATCGGCCTGCGCCACTCCGTCCGACTGCGTGGACCGCGGCCGGGCAAGCGCTCCGGCGAGGTGCGCTGGGAGACCCTGGCCAACCTGGTCTACCTGGAAACCTCGTCGGCGTTCAACGCGCTCGATCAACCGCTGTGGGGCCTCTCGGCCAGCACCGGCATCGCGCTGCGCAACTCCTGGGGGATTTTTCGCTTCGGGATCGCCTACCTGGATTTCGACGGGGATCTCTAAGTGCGGTGGCTCTTGCTCCCACTACTGCTCGCTTCGGCCCTCGAAGCGGCAGAGACGCCTCGGATCGAGGACGGCCCGGGCAGCCGGCTGGTGCTGACCGGTCTGCCGCCGGTTCTCGCCGACGAGGCGGTGCGGGAGCATCTGACCAGCGGGCTGACCACCACCTTTCAGTTTCGCCTGACGGGGGCCGGCAAGATCCCGGCGGGCGCCCGGGTGGAGATCCGCTACGACTTGTGGGACGAGGTCTTTCTCGTCACTGCCGGCGGCATCGACGGCCAGGTGGAGCGCCATCGGGCGCCCTCCTTCGAAGCCCTCGTCGACCTCTGGGGAGCGCTGCGGCTGACCCTGGTCGATCGCTCGCGGCTCAGCCAGCCACTGCCAGCTCGGGTGCGGGTGGTGGTCGACGTGGTGCCGTTCTCGCAAGCCGAACAAGACGATACTCAGCGCTGGTTCTCGGAATCGCTCGATCAGGCGCGGCGCAGCGGCACGGCGGAAGTCGGGCGCGCCGGCGAGGATCGCTCCGAGACCCTGAGCCAGACGTTCACTCTGCTGCTCTCCACCTCGATCCAGCGCCGGGCGGTCGTCTCCTACCCCTGGACGGTGAAGGTTCCTCCCACGCCGCGGCGCGGCGCCACCGGAGGGCCGTCGTGAGCCTGCGCTCGTCGCTCTTTGCCATCGGCCTGATGCTGCTGGCCTCGGGGGTGATTTTCCACTTCTTCCAGAGTCGGCTGACCCGGCCGCTATTCGCCATCAGCCTGCAGCCCGAAGTGCTCGAGCAGCTGGAAGCTTCGCTCGAGGACCAGAAGTGGATCGCCGAGCAACACCCCGAGCAGGCGGCCACCTACCGTCAGCGCTTCGCCCGCACCGAGACCTTGCTCCACCGGCTGCAGATCCTGGAGCATAGCCGGGAAGACATCGAGCGCCGCTACCAGCAGATCCTGCTCTTCGTCTTCGCCAGCACGGCGCTGCTCGTCATCGGTGGCGTGGTGCTGCGCCAGAGCCGCTACCAGGTGCGGCTCAACCGCCTGCAGACCGCCCTCGGCGAGCTCGCCAGCGGCCGCACCGACATCGAGATCGGCGAGCGGCGCTACGACACCATCGGCCGCATCGCGACGATGATCGAGCGCACCTCGCGCATTATGGCGCGCGATCGCCGCCGCCTGGCGTCGCTGAAGAACCTCTCCGCCTGGCAGGAGTCGGCGCGGCGCCACGCGCACGAGATCCGCACCCCCCTGACCGGCGCCCGGCTCGAGGTGACCCGGCTCGAAAGCCTGCTCGAAGGCGAGAGCCTGGAGAATTCCGACGATGTGCGCGAGACGACACGCAGCGTCATTCAGGAGCTCGAGCGCCTCGGCCGTTTCACTAAGGAGTTCACCTCCTTCGCCCGGGTGCCGCGGCCGAAGCTGGAGCCGCACAACCTGGCGCACTTCATCGGCGAGATCGTCTCGACTTTCGACTCGGCTTGGCCCAATCTGACCCTGCGCTTCACGCCGCCGAGCGACGAGGCCAGCACCACCGCGGTGCTCGACCGCGAGATGGTGCGCCGGGTGGTGGTCAATCTGTGCGACAACAGCTCCCTCGCCCTGGCCGAGGGCGAAGGCAGCGTGACCTTCAGCCTTTCGACCAACACCGAGCATGTCTTCCTCGATGTCGCCGACGATGGCCCCGGGGTCGACGAGAGCGTCCGCTCGCGCCTCTTCGAGCCCTACACGACGACGCGCTCGATCGGCCAGGGCATGGGTCTCGGCCTGGCCATCGCCAAGAAGATTCTGCTCGACCACGACGGCGACCTGGAGCTGCTCGACAGCTCGTCTGAAGGCGCCACCTTCCGCCTCACCTTCAACCGCCGACTCCCGGAGGACTCCCCATGAGCTCCGTCATGATCGTCGAGGACGACAACAAGATCCGCGCCAATCTGCTCTTCCAGCTGCGCGAAGCCGGCTACGCCCCGACCGCTCTGGAGAGCGCCGAAGCGGCCCTCAC
>JBCCGX010000439.1:0-7863 GCA_039029035.1 Acidobacteriota bacterium
ATCGCCTGCACGCGCAAGACCACGCCGCTCCTGCGAGCGCTGGAGAAGTACGCCGTGCGGGTCGGCGGCGGCTCGAACCATCGCTACGGCCTCGACGACGCGGTGTTGATCAAGGACAACCACCGGGTTCTCGCCGGCGGTGCGGCCGCCGCGGTGGAGCGCGCCCGGCGCCACGCCGGCCACCTGGTGAAGATCGAGGTCGAGGTCGATGACCTGGATGAGCTCGAGGCCTTGATCGATCTCGGTGTCGACGCGGTGCTGCTGGACAACATGGAGCCCGATCTCTTGCGTCAGGCGGTGCGAATCGTCGCTGGCCGCGCCATCACCGAAGCCTCCGGCGGTATCACGCCCGAGACCGCGGCGGCGAAGGCCGCGACCGGCGTCGACCTGCTCTCGGTGGGTTGGCTGACCCACAGTGCACCGGTGCTGGATGTCGGCTTCGATCTCGCGGTGGACTAACCGGAAATTCACCAGCCTGTCGCTCCGCCACTCAAAGGCCCGCGCTTCGGGACTTGACGCAGCAACCCGCAACGGCGCTGTGTTCTATCGATGGCTTCGCAAACCATTGGCCCCAGGTCCGTTCGCGCTTCGCTCTCAAGCTGGTGAATTTCCGCACTAAATCGAGTCGATCCGGTGCGGGGCATGGCTTCTGAGTCGAGCGGCCGATCCTGTACACTACGTCCATGGAACAGCTCGTCCAGATCGGCGATCGCCGAAACGCCAGGTCCCCAACCGCCAAAGCCCGACCCAAACGCCCGGACTGGCTGCGCATCCGCATCGCGACGCCGGAGCGCTATCGCCAGGTGCAAGCGCTGGTCTCCAAGCTGCACCTCAACACGGTGTGCCAGGAAGCCCGCTGCCCCAACATCTACGAGTGTTGGGGCGAGCACGGCACGGCGACGTTCATGATCCTCGGCGATATCTGTACGCGGCGCTGCGGCTTTTGTGCAGTGAAGACCGGGCGCCCCGAAACGATCGACACGGAGGAGCCGCGCCACCTGGCGGAGGCGGTGGCGGTGATGGGGCTACAGCACGCGGTGATAACCTCGGTCGATCGCGACGACCTGGCCGATGGCGGCGCCGGGCACTGGGCGGCGGTGATCCGCGCAGTGCACGAGCGCAACCCGGACACCGCGGTGGAAGTTCTGACGCCGGACTTTCGCGGCGTGCCCGAGGCGCTCGATATCGTCCTCGGAGCGCGGCCGGAGATCTTTTCCCACAACATGGAGACCGTGCCGCGGTTCTACCGCAAGGCGCGCCCGGGCAGCCGCTACGAGCGCAGCCTGGCACTCCTGGCTGACGCCAGTGCGCGACGCGACCGGGGAGAGTATGCCGGGCGGATCAAAACCGGCATCATGGTCGGCCTCGGTGAGACGATGGATGAAGTGCACGCGACCCTGGCCGATATTCGCGGTGCCGGTGTCGAGGTGATGACCATCGGCCAATACCTGCGGCCGACCTCCCAGCACCTGCCGGTCGATCGCTTCGTCGCGCCGGAAGAGTTTGACGAGCTGCGCCAGCATGCGCTCGAGCTCGGTTTTCTGCACTGCGAATCCGGGCCGCTGGTGCGTAGCTCCTACCATGCCCACGAGCATGTGCCGAGCAATCCCCCCAGGCGCGACCAGGCGCCGCGCCCGGCATCCGCCGCGAGCTAGCTGGCTCCCATCCCGAAACACCGTTTTCGTGCTCGCGAGGTTCGTCCTTGTGGAGCGAGCACGCAGCGAGCGTGTTGGAGCGTGAAGGTGATGGGTATGGATATGCCCTTTCTTGGCTGAGATTTATGCGGTCTGTGAGCGGTCCGGCGAGTTTCCGGAGCTGCGGCGCAGGCCACAAGGACGACCGGTTGAAACCCCGAACGAGGCAACGGTCGTTCTGGCATGCGGTCTAGCGAACTGAGCTCAGGGAGCGACGAGGGAGACCGAGGAATCGTCCGGCGATTCACTCTCCTCGACCGCGCCAGGCTCGACACAGACCCGGTCGCGGCCATCGCGCTTGGCCTGGTACAAGGCGCTGTCGGCAGCTTCGATCAAGGCTTCCTTGGACCGGCCGGCGACGTGTGAAGCAACGCCGAGGCTAACGGAGATGTGATCGATGCCACTCTCCTTGGAACCGAGGTCCAACGCGGCGACGGATTGACGCGCCCTCTCGGCCACGACGCGCGCTTCTTCCGCCGTGGTCTCGGGCAGGACGAGAGTGAACTCCTCACCACCGTAGCGCGCCAGGATGTCGGACGCGCGGCTGACCTGACGCAGAGTCTGAGAGACGGCAATCAAGGCTTTGTCGCCGCTCGGATGGCCGAGGGAATCGTTGTATCTCTTGAAGAAGTCGAGATCGGCCATGACGACCGACAGCGGGCGCTCGTAGCGCTCGGCGCGCTCGATCTCCGATTCCAGCCGTTCCTGCAGGTAGCGATGGTTGTAGAGCCCTGTCAGGCCATCGGTGTTGGCCATCCGGCGTGACTGCTCGAGATCGAAGGAGCGGCGGATGCGGAGATCGAGCAGCGAGGCGTCGACCGGCTTGGTAACGAAGTCGGTGGCTCCGCGGCGCATGGCGTCGACGGTGAGGTCGGCACTGCCGAACGCCGTGACCACGATGATCGGCAGAACGCTGTAGTGCTCGCGGATCTGCGCGATCAGCTGGAGGCCGTTCAAGGTCGGCATCACAATGTCGAGCAGCACAATCTCGAAGTCACCCTCGTGCAGTAGCTGCAAGGCGTTGCGCCCATCGGTCTCGGTCTCGACCTCGTAACCGAGGTCGGTGAGCATGATCGACAGAACCTGACAGACAGCTTCGTCGTCATCGACAATCAGAACTTTAGAGGGCTTCAAGGGACCCTCCGAGGGATAGGAGCCATGGCACTGGGGCAATCAAAAGATCTGTATTGACATGCAATCAGCTCGTCGGCCGATCATCCATCATACCGCTGTGTCGGCGGAGCCGTCTCAGGACAGTGATTATGGGAACAGTGAATATGGGAACAGGGATTCTGTAGGCAAAGAGTCTGAGGACGGTAAACCAGGGAACGGTAGTCTGGGAACGGTGGATTGACAAACGGTGCGTTGCGGCGGGCAAACCGGACTCGGTACATATCTGTTTCTTGGGTGCTGTTCTCGAAAGAGTAGCATAATTCTTCAAGTGTTCAATAGTATTTCCTGGATCGTGAGTCTCCACCGAGGAGGCTCGAGCCGGATCGGTTGCGCCGTTGCCGGTGTGATCCATAATTCTGGCCTGACAGTCGGGGTCGGAGGGTGGCGGAGCTACGTTCGGCGGCCTGCCGTATACTGGCTCCATGGCGGGATTCGAGTCGTTTGATGTAGTGATCGTCGGGGGCGGCGTCATCGGAAGCTCGATCGCTTTCTTCTTGGCGGAGGAGCCCGATTTCGCCGGTTCGATCGCGGTGATCGAGCGCGATCCGACCTATGTCGACAGCTCGACGGCACGATCGGTCGGCGGCATCCGGCAACAGTTCTCGACCCCCGAGAACATCGAGATCGCCAAGTTCGGTGCAGCCTTCTTCAAGACTGCTGGCGAGCGCTTGGCGGTCGGCGAGGAGCGGCCGGATCTTGCATTCTGTGAGAGCGGTTACCTATTGCTGGCGAGCCGCGACGGTCGCGCGATCCTGCAACAGAACCATGCCTTGCAGGTGGCCCACGGCGCGGCGGTCACCCTGCTCGAACCGGCCGCACTCGAGCAGCGTTTCCCCTGGTTGCGAACCGAAGATCTGGTGGGCGGCTCCCTCGGCTTGCGCGACGAAGGCTGGATCGATCCCTACAGCTTGTTGATGGCGTTCAAGCGCAAGGCCGAGTCCTTGGGCGTGGTGTACCTGCAACAAGAGGTGGTCGCCTTGCCAAGGCGGGGAGCCCGGGTCACGGGTGTGCAACTGCGAGATGGTGCACGATTGGCCTGCGGCTCGGTGGTCGATGCGGCTGGCCCTGGCGCGGCCAAGGTCGCCGCCTTGGCAGGGATCGAGGACTGCCCGGTGCGACCGCGCAAGCGCCTCGTTTTTACTTTCGAATGCCGCGAGCCGATGCCCGATTGCCCGCTGGTGGTGGATCCCTGTGGTCTCTATTTCCGGCCTGAGGGCGATAAGTTTCTTTGTGGTGCTTCGCCGCCGCCGGACCAGGATCCGGACAGCCGGGACCTGAAGGTCGATCCGCATTACTTCGAAGAGATGCTGTGGCCGGCGCTAGCGCATCGGGTGCCGGCTTTCGATGCGCTACGGGAAGGCACCGCCTGGGCTGGACACTATGCGGTCAACGTGCTGGATCACAACGCCATCCTGGGGCCGCACCCCGAGGTCGAGAACTTTTACTTTGCCAACGGCTTCAGCGGCCACGGCCTGCAGCAAGCACCCGCCGTCGGCCGCGCTCTGGCCGAGACCATCGCATCGGGCACCTACCGCACCCTGGATTTAAATCGTTTCGGCTTTTCTCGTTTCGCTACCGGCCGGCTGATCGAAGAACGCAACGTGATCTGAGCGGATTCACTGTCGCATAAAATCATCGTCCTGACCTAATTCGCTGTCGCGTGTCGCCATCTGAGAACGATTCGTCCCAGAAGCGTCCGTAGCCGGTTCAAGGGCCAAAAAGTGTTGTAGATTATGCGCCAGCGCCTTTGTGGCGGCCAGCGGGGAGACGCGCCTCCTCGGATTGGCCGACCAAGAGCCCGCCTCGGCAGAGTTCGCAGAGCATGCGAGCTGGCGGTTTAGGCGCTACCCGTTGAAAGTCATGCACTCTCTGATGCTGGAGCTAGAATTATGAATGACCCTTTTTTGGGGCCGCGTGAGCCACGCGGCCGCCCACCGGCCAAGCGTCCGATCAACATCCAAGACAGCTTCCTTTTTGGCAGTCTCAAAGAAGGCAAGAGCCTGGTCTTTGCCTTGGTGACCGGCAAGCAGATCAAGGGCCAGATCAAGCGATTCGATCGCTATGCGCTGGTGGTCGAGGCCGGATCTCAGGAGTACTTGATCTACAAGCACGCCATCGTCGGTATTACCGACATGGAGCCGACCTCGTAGCTCGAGTTTCTCCGCGCCCGCGGTTGACCGATACCGTGGCCTGCTAGTGTCCGCAGCCTTCAGAGGCCGGCAACGGCCTCGTGAACGACCTCCGCGTCCTTGATCTCGCCGCGCACTTCGCCGCCGTCGGACAGGTAGACTGTCACCTTGCGGTTGGGGTCTTCGACGATCACGTCGCCCTCGACGATCGCACCCTCGATCTTGATTTCGATCTCGCGGCGGTTGCCCGTGCCGCGGGTGCGCGCGATCACCACGTCCTTCTCGATCCGGCTGCCGTCGCGCAGGGTCACCGATCCGTTATGGGTCTGGATCTTGCCGCTGACAACGGTGCCTTCGAGAAAGAGACTGCCGTTGATCGAAGAGATATCACCTTTGACCTGCGTCCCGGTGGCGCAGTCGACCGAGCCGTTGACCGACTCCATGTCGCCGTCGACTTCGACGTTGCGCGCGACTTCGATCGAGCCGTTGACCGTCGCCAGGCCGCCGACTTTGGAGCCATCGCGTACTGAGATCCGGCCGTTGACGGTACGGCTCGAACCATCGACCGCGGCGTCGGTGCCGATGCGAATGCTGCCGTTGACGGTGTTCAGGCCACCGTCGCGGCTCTCGCCGTCAGCGACGCTCAATGAGCGGTTGACGCCGGCGCCATCACAAGCCGTGAGGAAGAGAAGGGCGAGAATGATGAAGATGGGGAAACTCTTGAAACTCATTGCGGTTCTCCTTTTGAGAACCCTACGCCCACGGGTGGCGGGTTGTTACAGAGTTCTTGCAAGCGACCGATAGTCGGTCCTGTTGATGGGCTGCGCCGGACTGCGGAACTCGCCGGATCAGTCTCGAGTTGCAGACAGCCCAACAATCCAGCGGTTACGAGAGCCACATAGCCTGCACGCTCGGACAGTCCTCGCCCTTGCTCGCTCCATCAACAGGACCTGCCCGCTCGAGAATGGTGTTTCTGGTTGAAACTCAACTCAGGATGGGATTCCGCTACAGCGGCTCCACCCGATCCACGATCCGACCTGACTCGAGGTCGGCGAGGAATTGCGCACCCAATTCTTCCGACAGCGCCACCGCCTCCCGCCAGCGGCGGATACGCCTGGCGGGGTCTCGCATGAACCGTTGGAAATCCTGCCGATCCGGTAGCTGACCGTCAGGCAGGCGAGCCAGGAACTGGGGTGAAGGATAGAGCTGCAGCAGGTCGGCTGTGGCGGCGGGGGGCGGTTGGCGCGAGGGCCGCATGCGATCGAGCCAGCGCGGTAGCACGAGACGACGGTAATGAGGGAGGAGGACGATACCGCGATCGGCCTCGAGGTAGACCTGATTCAGGTGATAGTCGGTCAAGCCTCCGTCGACGTAGCCGCCCGTCGGAGCGCCGGGGATGTCGAGGATCGTCTCCAGGTAGAACGGCACCGTGCCCGTAGCGCGGGCGGCGGCGAGCAGGTTGGTGTGATCCAGGGCGACGAGACGGCCGGCGACCGGTGGCGCGAAATTCGCCGGCCGGGTGTGGAAGAGAACCCGCTCGAAGAGCCAACCGGTGGCCCGGCGGGTGGCGAGATTGAGGCCGCCGGCAGCGAGGAAAGCGGCCACCAGCGCCGGCCGCGAAGCACCCAGACGCGGCCGGGCGGTGTGGATGGCGAGGTCGAAGCTCGGGTGGGCGAGTAATCGGTCGCCCCCCAGCGCCAGCAGCTCGGCGAGCATCTCGCGGTAGGCGAGGCTGACCGTCCGCGGTGTATCGCGGCGCGAGAAGACCTGTTCGATATAGCGCGCGGCCAGCAACTGATGGGCTTCGAGCGGCTCCCGAGCGGCGAGAGCGAGCATGCGCCAGGCGCCGGCCGAAGAGCCGGCGAGCAGAGTCCGTTCGTCGGCCGCGGTAGGAGGCTGCAGCAGGCCCGACGCCAGTAGAGCGCGGTCGAGGCCGGCAAGGACCAGCCACTTCGGCCCACTGGCAGGCCCGAAGAGGGCGCGGATCGAGCCCGGAGCAAGACCCTCTTGCTGCAACCGGCGCAGCGCCCGCGGACCGGCGCGATAACGCAGAAGATCGCCGCTGGCGATGCGACTCAGCCTTCCAGCATGCGGGCCGCGATCTCTTTCAGCAACTTGGCCGCCACCATGGCGGTGACGCCGGTGGGATCGCGGGTCGGATTGAGCTCGACGACATCGGCGCCGACGAGGTCGGCATCCAGGCTCTGGATCAGTCGGATGACTTCACGCACCGACAACCCGCCGGGCTCGTGGTGGGAGACCCCGGGGGCGAAGGCCGGATCGAGGACATCGAGGTCGAGGGAGAGGTAGAGCGGCCCAGTGAACTCGAGCGGCTGCTCCAGGGGCCAGCGACGCATGGTGAGGATCTCGACGCCGAAGCGCTCGGCCTGGGCCCGCTGGTGCGGATTGAGGGTGCGGATGCCGACCTGCACCAGGCGCTGGACCAGGCCGGCCTCCATGATGCGAGCGAAAGGGCAGGCATGGGAGTAACGGTTGCCGTCGAGCTCGTCGTAGAGATCGGGATGGGCATCGAGCTGCAGCAGATTCAAACCCTCGAAGTGCCGGCCGTAGACCTCGAGAATCGGGTGGGCGATAGCGTGATCGCCCCCCAGGGTCAGCGCCCGAGCGCCACCGTCGAGGATCGCGTGCAGGGCGTTGCCGATGCGCTCGTAGGGTGGCCTGCCTTCAGTGAAGTCCAGATCGCCGAAGTCCAGGTCACCGGCGTCGCGCCAACGAGGCTCGACGCCAAGGTCGAGGCCCGATTCCGAGCACAGGTTACTGGACGACGTGTGCAGGGCCTGGCGGATCGCCGGCGGTGCTTGCGCCGCGCCACGTAGGAACGACGAGCTAGCGTCGTAGGGTACGCC
>JBCCGX010000440.1:0-7858 GCA_039029035.1 Acidobacteriota bacterium
CCGCTGCCTGCATCGAACGGTGCCACCGAACAGATATCCGTCGCCAAGAGCACCAGGCGCAACGCATCCGGGCGCCACCCGACTCCGCCTATTGAACCGTCGGCCAGGCCGACATGGCTGCTGAAGGCGGGCACATCGCCGCTGCTCCCAGGTGCGGTCTGGGTGAGTGGATCACCGGCCGGACCCGAGCCCAACGTGCTGCCGTCGCCATCGCCGTCGAACCCGTTACCGGTCGCCACCTGGAAGAGAGCTTCGATCGCCGACTCGGGACCGTCACCGCCAGATCCGGGAGCGGAGCGGGCCAAACCCTCCGCGATGGCGGTTTCGAACTCCGGATTCGTCGTCCGCAACAGGGCCTGGCTCAGCACGAACGGACGGCCAACATCCGCCTCGAACGAAAAGTCATCTGCCGGCCCGCCGAAGTCCTCGAACCGGCCGACGCCGAAAGCCAGATCGGCGCTTGGCAACTGGGCTTGCAACTGGTCGACGATGTCATTGAACAGGTTTTGGACCTGCGGAACCAACCCGGCGAAACTGCCCGTATCGTCGAACAAAAGAAAGATATCGACCTCGTCGACCGTGCTCTCGTCCGGCAGAGTGATGCTTACCATTTCGGTGTCGGAACCGGATTCGCAAGCCGCACTCGGCAAGATTTCGATCGCTGGCGGCGACACCTCCTGGCCGGACGCCACGGAGGAAATCAGGGCAATCAGTGCAAAATAGATCCAGCAAACAAGCCACACCTTCCCTTGACAAGATCTCAACGTCTCCCTCACAGCATCTCCCTCACTGTACCGAATTCACAGAAATCGAATGCACAGGTATCGAAATACATAGCCTCCGCAGAAACTAGCCTCACAGGCTAGATCGAATAGCAGGCTGAAAATCCTACCCGCAGTCTCGACGCCACGTCAACATTCTTCGATGCCCTACATTCTCCTGGCACCTGTAGCGCACACCACCGGCCGAAAGAAAATACCCAAGCTTCTTTCGCTGTGTTGCAACCGATCGGGCGGACTTGTTACGATGCCTGGTGATTTGGTGACGTGGTTTCGGTTACGTGTTTCGGATACGTGGTTGCGGATGTTCGTGACGGCGACTCGAAGGACTGGCTTCGGCCAGTGACTTGCGACGAGCCGCCGCCTGATTTGACAATCTGGGAATGGGCTCGAGGCCGCTTGTCGGCGGCTTCCATTCCAACGGGACGGATTGAACTACATGTACTGCATAGACGGAGGGGATTGATGATGTACTGTGATTTGGCGCCGAGGTGCCGCCTTTACTGCCTGGTTGTGCTTGCTATCGTGGCCTTCCCGATCAGCAACCTTTACGGCGCCGAGATCCGCTTCGACCCAGCGTTCTACACGGTGGACGAGAGCTCCCCAGGCCTTGCCCTCAGCTTGCTGATCGATGTGCCGGAATGCACCGGGCAAGTCCACATCGAGGAATCATCCCTGGTGATCCGCGCGACTTCGGGCGGATCGAACCCCGCCTCTCCCGGGGTCGACTTCATCGCCCGCGAGGAGCTCTTGCCGCTGGGTGTGACCGGCATCGCACCGCTCGGTCTCGGCCGCGTGATCGGCGACATCGTGATCGACGATACGACCTTCGAAGGCGACGTCCCCGAGACCTTCGTGCTCGAGATCGAGGTCCCGGCCGGATTGCGCGTGGACTGTGTCGGCACCGGCTTGACCTTCCCCCTCGGCACCGGCGAGCCGGCCACGGTAGAGATCATCGACAACGACGAAGAAGATGCCTCCGAGATCGCTTTCACCCAGGCCAGCGCGACCGTCTCCGAGAGCGACACCTCGGCCACCTTCTTCCTCACCCGCCGCAACGGGACCCGTGGCACCGTGACCGCCTCTCTGGTCGAAGACTCGGAGCGCCTCGACATCGCGCCTTTGACCCTCACCTGGGCCGACGGGCAAAGCGGCCCGATGCCGTTCGTGGTGACCTTCGACGACAACACTACCCAGGGCGACGACACCACTATCCCGCTGACCTTCACAACGACCGGTGACGTCACCCTCGGTGCTCCGGCGACCCTGAGTCTGACGATCGAAGACGACGACGTCGCCAGCGATTTCGTGATCGTCTCGGGCAACAACCAGATCGGCACGGTCAACACGGTTCTCGGCCAAGACCTGCGGGTCCGAGCTCTCGACGGTAACGATCAGCCGATTGCCCAGGCCGAGGTCGACTGGCAGCCGGGCACGCTGATGGCCGCTCCCCTGTCTTCGACCACCGACGCGGACGGCGTAGCCAGCACGACGGTGACCCTCGGCTCCACGCCGGGGACGTTCCAGATCCGGGCGACCCTGCGGCAGAGCGGCCTGAGTGCGGTCTTCACGGTGACCGCCCGCCAGGAGAGCGATTCGACCACCGACGCGATCAGCAGCGCCTGCAGTGGCGACCCCGGCGATCTCGACGGCGTCTGCGGCTACTTCTTCGACGAGCTCGATCCCGGCGAGCAGGAGCAAGTTCTGGAGGAGATTCGGCCGGAGGAAGTTGCAGCGCAAGGCACGATCTCGCAAGACTCACCGCGGGTCCAGCAGAGCAACATCGGCAAGCGTCTGGCCGCGCTGCGCGGCAGCGGCAGCCGGCGGACCGTTCAACAACTGGCCCTGGACCTCCGGGGAACGGGCCTCGACCCGGGCACGCTCATCGCCGGCTTCAAGCGCCGGCACGAGCCCGCTTTCGATCTCGATGCAGCGCTGCGCCAGGCCGCCGAGGAGCGCCTCGCACAGCGAGCCACCCACCGCGTCGCGGCGCAAGCCCTGCCCTGCGCCAACCTGCGCCCGGGGCCCTCGCTGGCCCACCAGCGTCTCGCCTGCCTGGCACCCGGCATCGCGGTGGAAGTGCTCGATCGGCGCAACGACTGGAGCCACGTCCAGCTGGCCAACGGGCGTCAGGGCTGGGTGGCCTCACACCTGGTGCCGGAAGTTTCAGCACCGCGACGGGCGGCGAAGACCGGCATGGGCCCCAGCGAGCGATTCCTCGATCGAAGCGCGATGGCGAGCGATACGGCGGCACCGGCAGAGTCCTATGACACCACCGTCGCCGGTAGCACCCAGCCGGCGGATCAGACCGGCTCCGATCCGGCCGGCGCGGACCCGGCAGCGGACGCCGCCGAGACCGACGCGCCGCGCCTGGGGATTTTCGTCAACGGCTCCCTGTCGATCGGCGACCGGCCCGATACAGATCGCGAGTCGGGGTTCGACTTCGAGACCCTGGGGCTGACCACCGGTGTCGACTACCGCGTCCGCGAAGGCCTGTTCTTCGGCGCCGCCGTCGGTTATCTCAACTCCGATACCGACTTGATCCAGGACGGTGGCCGGCTCGATGCCGAGGGCCTGAGCCTGTCGGCCTATGGTCTGAAGTTCTGGAAGAAGGGGCTCTATCTGCAAGGCGTCGCCGGCTACGGCAAGAACGACTACGATCTGCTGCGCAACATCGATCTCGTCGTCCCCTTCCCGGTGCCCGGTACGCCCGGCAAGAGCCGTTTCGCAGCGCGTGGCGATACCGAGGGAACCCAGACTTCGCTGGCGCTCGAGCTCGGCTACGATCGCAGCCTCGGCAAGACCTCGCTGACCGCCTTCGGCCGGCTGAGTGCCATCGATGCCAGCATCGACGGCTACCGCGAGAGCGGCGACCCGGACGGTAGCGGCTTCTATCTCGAGGTACTGGACCAGGACGTTGAGTCGCTGATCTCGCAGATCGGGCTGGATGTCTCGTGGTCGGTGTCCTACGCCTGGGGGGTACTATTTCCCCAGCTGCGAGCGAGCTACCTACACGAGTTCGAGGATGACAGCCGCCTCGTCCGAGCCCGCTTCCTGGCCGACCCGGATCCCAACAACATCCTGGCGGTACCCACCGATCCACCGGATCGTGACTTCTTCAACCTGGGCATCGGGCTGGCGGCGCAGTTCCAACGCGGCGTCTCGGCCTATCTGCTCTACGACACCGATGTCGAGCGCGACGATCTGGACGTCCACAACGTGACCCTCGGTCTGCGCTTCGAGATCGACTGAGCGTCTAGACGAAGCCGTGCAGTAGTCTCTTACTCAATGGATTACGACGATCGGGGGTTGGATGATGCGTTGCTGGAAACCAAGCTCGACAAGTCAACGACCGAGGACGGCTCGCGGGCTACTCGCCGTGACCCTGTGCTGCCTTCTCTGGCCCGCCACACCGCTGGGCGCGAAGAAGCGCCCGCCGAAAGCGAAGACGGCCGAGGATCTGCAGATCGTCGACTGCCTCTTGCCCGGCCAGGTCAAGCGCCTCGGCCGCCGCAGCACCTTCATGGCGCCGCGGCGCCCGGCCAAGACCACCGCCATCGACTGCCGAATCCGCGGCGGCGAGTACGTCGCCTACGACCGTGCCAACTACGCGACGGCCCTGGGCGTCTGGCTGCCGGCGGCCAAAGCCGGCGATCCGGAGGCCCAGACCTACGTCGGCGAGATTTTCGAGAAAGGCCTCGCCGATACGCCGGATCCTGGCGCGGCCGCGGAGTGGTACCGCAAAGCGGCGGAGCAAGACTACAGCCGCGCCCAGATCAATCTCGGCCATCTCTACGAGCGCGGCCTGGGCGTACCGCAAGACAAGCGGCAGGCCCTCGAGTGGTACCGCCGGGCGGCCGGGCTGGCGCAAGCCACGGTCCTGATCGATCGCCAAGAAGCGGAGCGGCTACGGCACCAAGTCAGCGAGGCTGGCCGAGAGCTCGAGGCTGCCCGCAGCGCTCTCGAGGCCTCGCGCCGTGCAATGAAGGACCTCGAGGGCCAGCTCGAAGCGGCCCGGTCACGTGCCGCAGACGAAGCGACCCGGCGCCTCTCAGCGGAGATTGCCAGCCGCGGCCAGGAGGTCGAGCGACGCGCCGAGTCGGTCACCGAGCTCGAGAGCCTGGTCGATCGCTACTCGGCCCAACTGGCCGATATTGCCAGTCAACAGGCGGCCTTGGACGACGGGGCGGCGGCCAGCGGAACTCCGAGTATCGAGATCGTACGACCGGACATCCTGGCGACCCGCGGTCCGTCACTCATCCCCATTGCCGGAGAAGCTGATGCGGTCGAGATCGTCGGCCGAGTGACATCGCCCGCCGGGCTGCGGAAATTGACCGTCAATCAGACAACGCACACCACCGATGCCCGCGGGTTCTTCCGGGTCGAAGCGCCAGGCGCCGAGCGCACCGAGATCGAGATCCGAGCCATCGATCTGCGCGGTCAGGAGGCCCAGCTCTCTCTCATCCTGATGCCGCACGCCTCCGGCCAGGGGCCATCACCCCCAGCCATGCCAGACGGCAACCTGGAGCTGCCTCCCGGCCTCGACACCGGGCGCTACCATGCGTTGATCATCAGTATCGCCAACTACAAATCGCTACCGGCGCTGAAAACCGCTGGCCACGATGCAGAGCAGATCGAGAGTCTCCTGGCGGCCAAGTATGGCTTCGAGACGACGCTGCTGCGCGACCCGACCTACTTCGAGATCCTTCTTCGGCTCGATTCTCTGCGCCGCAACCTCGGACCTCGCGACAACCTCCTGATCTACTATGCCGGCCACGGCACGTTGAACGACGAGCAACTCGGTTTCTGGCTCCCCGCCGACGCGGATCTCGAAGATCCCAGTCACTGGATCCCCAATGATCTGATCAGCGATTATCTGAGTACGATCGAGGCCAAACATATCCTCGTCGTCTCCGACTCGTGCTACTCCGGGACGTTGACCCAATCGAGCCTGACGCGCTTGCCGAGTGACCTATCGTCGCCGGACCAGCAACAGCAGATCCGCACCCTGCTCGACGGTAAGTCCCGCACGGTGCTGACCTCCGGCGGGCTGCAACCGGTTCTCGATGAAGGTGGCGGCGCCCATTCGGTCTTCGCCAAAGCCTTCTTGTCGGTGTTGAGTCTCAACCGCGGTGTTCTGCTCGGCACCCGATTGCATCAGGCCGTTGCGGCCAGGGTGAGCTACGCGGCGGACGCTCTGGGGCTCGAGCAAACGCCTGACTACGCGCCCGTGCGACACGCTGGCCACGAAGCGGGGGACTTCTTCCTCGTCACCGGCCAAGGCGCAGCAACCGCCAGCGACCCCGCCGGTCCTTGAGGAGCACCGAGGTGCTCTCTCATCCGCCGGCATGCGCGCCGAAAAAACGCCTGAAACGCGGCGAGAAAAGCTGCGAATCCGGCGCTAGCAAGGCGTCGAAGCTGCGGCATGCGCGGACGTCGGCTTCGGCGTCCTCGAGCACCGTCTCGTCGACCTGACCCTGGGCATGGTATTGAGCAAATCGAGCCGCCGCACGGAAGAGATAGCCCTGAGCCATCGCGCGAGAATCCTCGAAGGTGTCTCCCTGGCTCAACAGCTCGACCGCAATTTGGTAGTCGCCGCGAAAGTAGGCCTCAGCCGCTCTCAACAACCGCTGCGGGGGCCGCGACCGAGGTCTTTCGGCCGCCGGAGGCTGCGGCTTTTCGAGCGCCCTTTCCGCTTGGCTGAGCGTTCGCTCGAGGCGCTGTCGCAGGGTGTCGAGCTGCGGCATCGGGGTGTCCGGATCGATGTCGGTGGCTGCGATCAGGAGCTCCGATAGCTCCGACCGGATTCCGGCAACGCCTCGATCGCGCGACGTCAGACGCGGGATGAGCTCCGCCGCACGACTCACCAAACGCCGAATCACGTCCCGACTGGTTCTCTTGGCTCCGCTCTCTTTCTCCTTGGCGCGGTCCAGTTCCTCGGTCAGGAAACCTATGGCTTGGCTGACCAGTTCGTTCAAGGTGAGCTTGCTCTGCTCGGCGGCTCGATCAGCGGCGATGAGATCATCCAGATTCTTGCGCTCGACGGCGGCCGAGACCTGTGCCGAAACCGCGGCGAAGTCTGTGAGCGCTTGGGCCATCGACGACGTGAGCTCCGGGTGGTCGCTCCACACGGACGACATCTCGACATCGTCGAGCTGTGTCCGGGCGATGCCGGCGTACTGCGCCGCGCCAGCGAGCTGCTGCTGCGCTTGCTCGATCGCCGGCAGGACGACCCGCCGCTCACACTCGACGCGATGCTCCAACAGTCGGCCATAGAGCTCCGTCGCCTGCACGACGCCTTGAGCCTCCGATTGGGACCATTGATCCAACGCCGCAAGGCAGTCGTTCATCCGAAAGAGTGCGAGCCCGAGGTAGTAACGCGGCAGGTAGGGTTGCTGTTGCCCTTCCTGCACTGTCTCGTCGGGCCGAGCCGCCAGCGCCGAGCGCAGAAGGCGCGCGGCGTCCAGCCACTGCTGACGCTCGATGGTCTGGATCGCCGCACGGTAGTCATCCTGCCAATCGGCTGCCACAACCAAGGGCCACAACAGGCCACAAGCAGCCCAAGCCAGGATCCGCCGTGGCTGTGCCCGGCGCGGCTGTGCTCGGCGCCTCGGCCGACGGCCTCTCTGCCAACGCATGGCGCTGTGGCGATTCATGGCTCTGTGGCGATTCATGGCTCTGTGGCGACTCATCGCGTCCAGCCCGCGCGGGCAAAATAGCCCGCCACATCGACCGCCCCCAACTCGACAAATCGCCGCCGGGTCTTGCTCGACTCGACCTGCTCGACGACCTCCAGAGTGAGATCGAGCTCCGGGTTCGAGATCGTGATGCGATACTCCCCCGCTGGAAGGTCGAGCATCAGGGGCGTTTCGGCTTCTGCTGGCAAAGCCACCGGACGGCCCGCGCCGTCGGCGATCGCGACCACTTCTCCCCAGGGGACCGCATCCAAGATCAAGACGCCGCTCTCGGCGACGACCGATGGCACCGGTGGGTCGCGAGGAACCCACGTCCGCAAGCTGAGCCAGGTCAAAGCGACGAACACCAGGACGGCGGCCGAAACGGCGATCCACAGGGGCCTC
>JBCCGX010000441.1:0-7846 GCA_039029035.1 Acidobacteriota bacterium
ATAAGGGGCAACGCCACCGGCGAGACGCCATCACCCATTCCCGAGGAGACGCGACTTGCACATCGTTCCAATGGATCTGACTCTGGAGCTCAACCGCTGGGCAGCGGGCGGGGTCGTGGATGGTGATCTGCTCTTCGACAGTGTCTACCGGCGCTTGCAGGTCATCGCCAAGTCGTGTCTCCGGCGGGAGCCCGCCGACGTGTTGCAGCAAACCACAGCGCTGGTGCACGAGGCGTATCTCAACCTCTCCAAACAGCCGGGCTTGAGCTGGAAGAGCCGCGAGCATTTCTTCTCCTTCGCGGCCCGGATGATGCGCCGGATTCTGGTGGATCAGGCGCGTCACAAATATCGCGCCAAGCGCGGCAGCCGTTCGATTCACCTATCGCTCGAAGGCCTGGAATCGCGCGACGAGCCGTCTTCGGGATCGGATCCCGACCAGGCCGCGATCGACATTCTCGATCTCAACCGGGTCCTCGATGCGCTGGGCAAGATCGATCCGAGTCTCGCGCGACTGGTGGAAATGCGCTACTTCTGCGGCTTGTCCGTGCCTGAGGTCGCGACCATTTTAGGAACCTCTGAGTCGACGGTCTTTCGCCAGTGGCGGCTCGCCAAGGGCTGGCTTTACGATGCCCTCCAACAGCGATCTCACGCCTGAGGCAACCCGTCGCTGGCAATCCCTGCAAGCGATCGTCGATCAGGCTCTCGAGCTCCCTGCCGTCGCCTGGGAGAGCCATCTGCAGACCGCCTGCAACGGCGACGAAGAGCTCTTGAGCGACGCCCGCCGACTGCTGCGGGCGATCGAGCAATCCGAGGATTTCCTCGAACGGCCGGTGGCGAAACTGCTGCCGGAGGCCGAAGCTGGCGTCGACTCTGCGTTGTCCCGACTCGGCGCCTATCGCCTGGTACGACGCCTGGCCGGCGGCGGCATGGGAGACGTTTGGCTGGCGGAGCGTCATGACGGGGAGTTCGAGCAGGTGGTCGCGATCAAGATCTTGTCGCAACGGTTCGACGACGAAGAATCCCGCGCCCGACTGCGGGCGGAGCGGCAGATCCTCGCCCGTCTCGAACATACCCACATCGCTCGACTCTTCGATGGCGGCACCGCGCCCGACGGGCGCCCGTTCCTGGTCATGGAGCTGATCGAGGGTGAACCCATCGATCGCTATTGCGCCACGCGTCGCCTCGGGTTGGATCAGCGTTTGCGCCTGGTGCTCGATCTCTGCTCGGCGGTGGCCAATGCCCACCGGCATAGCCTGGTGCATCGTGATCTGAAACCGAGCAACGTTCTGGTCACCGCTGCCGGAGTGGTCAAGTTGGTGGCTTCAGGCGGCTCCGGCGGCGCCTCGGCTCACGGCCGCTGGCCGCGCCGCGTCGGGTTTCGGCTGGCCGCGTCGATCCTCCTGGCTGATTAGCGGTGCCTGTCACCGTAGTCTGGGCGCGAGGATCTGGCTCGAGGTCGCCGGGCCGCCGCGGCGCTCGATGAGCTGGGCCAGGCCGTCGACCAGGGCACGCAGGACCTTGCCGCCGGCCTCGCGGAGGACCTGCGGTCGGTTTGGCCTGCTGGCTAGCCGAGCGACCGGTGATCAGCAAGCTGAGACCGAGCGTTGGCGGTGGAGTGGCCTGAGGATCCTGAGGATCCTGAGGTTTCTAGCCTTCGATCGCAAATCGAGTCGTCGCCTCTCGGCCTCACGTGAAGCAAACGTGATTTGCGCCTAGGGGTATACAACCTCAGCATCCTCAGGATCCTCAGGTTTTTGCTGGTTTTTGGCCAGAACCACCGGGGCTATCGTTCAAAGTTGCTTGTTATGACCTCAAAACATCCTCAGGATCCTCAGGCCGTCCTTTGCCGGCGAGCTCCTAAGTTCACTTGGGAGTGTCCGATATTGGGAATGGTGTCGAGTTAAACACCATTGGATCGGAAAAAAACGCGACTTTCGCCAGTTGGCACCCATTAGACGGGCTCGAAACGTGTGCCAACTGAGTTGGTGAGCGTTGTGAAGCCCGACAATGTGAGCTAACTCGGGTAGATAGGGTTGCCGTCGGCCCAAAGTTGCCCCGTGGCCATTAGGTCGAGAGCTCGGTCGACCGAAAGGCGGCTCGGCGACGATTCGGCGCCAGTCTGGCAGAGGCAAAGACTCGGCTGAGCCGAGACCCGAGCTCGGTGTCGGTTTCGACGTCATCCAGCTGCCGGTCGGCGTTTATACCCTGGCGATCGGTGGCGAAGACGAGGAGGGTGCTGCCACCGGTGACCTGGACGTCACCGATCTCGCCGGTCTCAGGATCCTGGGTGCCGGCCCGCGTACCACCATCGTCGATGGCAGTGGCCTGGACCGGGTCTTCGATCTGCGGCCCGGCGCCGCTCTCGAGCTCGAGGGCGTCACCGTGCGCGGCGGCTCGATATCGCCGCACCTGACGACCTTGGCCGGACCTGGCGACAAGGCACTCGGCGACGGTGGTGGAGGGCTGCGCAGCCAGGGTGTGTTGGAGGTCTCGGAGGTGCTCTTCGAGGGAAACGCGGCCCCGGGAGATGGTGGCGGCCTGCTGATCGAGAGCGGTTCTGCCACCATCCGCCGCAGCCTGTTCGCCGGCAACCAGGCCCACACCCAGACTGGCGCTGCCGGCGGGGCGATCGCTATCGGTACGTCCGCCGGCTCGGTTACGATCGAGCAAAGCACGCTGTCGGCGAATACGAGCGACGCTGCCGAGGGCGGCGCCCTGAGCTTCGCCGGCAGCGCGGCGGCCGTGCTGAGCTACGTGACCATCACCGACAACTCCTCGGGTCTCTCCCGCACCGGCACCGGTACCCTGACGATCGACAGCTCGATCGTCACCGGCAACGGCTCGCTGGACTGCTCGGAGGGGATCGACTCCGGCGACTACAGTGTCTTCGGCGCCAACGGCGACGCCTCCGGCTGCCCGACCGGCGCTTTCGACGCCGTGCCTTCCGGCGATTCCGGCACAGTCATCGATCCGCTGGCGGACAACGGTGGGCCGACCGACACCCACCCGGTCTTTCACGGCAGCCCGGCGATCGGCCTGGTGCCTGCTCTCGAGAACGGTTGCGGCCTCACCGCGACGCTCGACCAGCGCGGCGAGGCTCGGTCCCCTGGCGACCCCTGCGAAGCCGGCGCCTACGACGGCGACTCCGTTCCCGTCGAGCTGATGCAGTTCTCGATCGAATGAGGCGTACCGTCAGCCTGCTTCCCAATCACCGCCGCCCCACCCGATCCGGGCTGTGGGCTCGAGATTGACCCGCGACGACGAGGGCCGGATCTCGGCCGACCGAAGAGCGGCTCCCCCCGATTCGACGCAAAACTCGCACCGGTTCTTGGCGCGCTCGCGGACCTGCGCCAGCGTCGCCTGCTTCTGCTCGGATCCCACAAGCCGGCCCGCCTGCCTGGGATAACTGGTACTGTAGACGGCCGATGGACCGAGATGGCTGGTCCTGCAGATGGGTTCTGCAGATGAACCTCGCGGCCGGAGATTGCGGACGCTAGGCGGCGCTAGCCAGGAACGCTGGCTGCAGGAGATTCCACCATGAAGCACTTGCCTTGCCTCGGTGCCGCTGGGCTCATCGTCATGGTCGTCTTGGCATCCGGTGCTGCCTTGGCGGAGGTCACTGAGATCGCGGCCTCGGTGAGGGGTGCGATCGAACGGCATATCGGCGAGAGGGACGTCCTCTTCTATGCCATCGATATCGAAGACGGAAGCCACTTCGCCTACCAGCCGGAACGCGCCAGCGAACGCCACATCCCGTATTCGACCTTCAAGATCCCCAATCTCATCATCGCGTTGGAGACGGGCGCTGCTACCTCGTTAGAGCACAGGCGCCCCTGGGATCAGCAGGCACGGCCGGCCGCTTCCCATTGGCCAAAGAGTTGGCAGCAGAGTCAATCCTTGGAGAGTGCTTTCAAGCGCTCGGCGATGTGGTATTTCCAGGATGTCGCGATAGAAGTCGGCGGCAAGCGTTATCGAAAGTTCCTCCGGAACTTCGAGTACGGCAACGCTGACGTGCCTGATGCTGACGATGCTTTTTGGCTCGAGGGACCGCTGAAGATATCGCCCGAGGAACAGGCCTTGTTCATGGAGAAGCTGGTGACGGAGAGCCTGAAGATCAGGCCTTCCACGCTGAGCGCGATCCGTGAGGTCAGCCTCATCGGGGGAACATCCGGCTATCAGCTCTATGGGAAGACGGGCTCTGGGCCCGTTGTTGCGGGCGACTTCGATGGCGAGTTCGAGGGTTGGCTGGTCGGTTGGGTCGACCGTCCGGACCGGGCTCCGGTGGTCTACTCGCTCTATGTCCGAGGTCCGCGATACGGCTCGATCAAAGGCTTCCGCCGTCAGATGTCGATCCGGTTCTTGCGGTCTATCGGAGCGGTCCCGGAGCACTAGCTAGCACTGTCCGGCGGTCTACTGCACGGGTCGGCAGGCCTCGGCCAGGCCAGGCGCATCGAGTTGCAAGAGGGTCTGGGCACGGTGGGCCAGCAAGGTCCAGCCGCGCTTTTCGGCGTCGTCGTGGAGGGATTGCAGACGCTGGTGGGCTTGGTCCGTTCGCCCGCTGTGGCTCTCGATGCGGGCCAGTAGGAGCTGGACCTGGGCCCAGGCCGACCACTCGCCGGTCTCCGAGAGCTCTCGGCTGACGGTGCGGGCTTGCTCTTCGGCCGCCGCCAGCTCACCGAGCTGCAGCTTGGTTTCGATCTCGGCAAGGGACCAGAAACAGCACTCCGCCGCGTCGCCCTCGGGATCTTCGGGGCGCTGGCGGAGCAGGCGCAAGGCTTCCTGGGGTTGTGCCTGGGCCAGGATGGCTCGCAGCAGGACGCGCCGGGCGTGGCGCCAGAAACCGCCGCCGGGCTCCGCTTCCTGCTCGATGGCGGCGGCCTCGATGGCGGCTCGCCGGGGATCGCACTCCCGCAGAGCCAGGAGGGCCAGCTCGAGCTGGGAGATCTGGATTCGGGGCAGGCTGCCGAGCCGGATGCGCAGGGCCAGGGCCTCTTCGTGGGTTCGCCGAGCGTCGGCGAAGCGGCCTTGGGCGGCCTCGACTTCGCCGCGCCGGACCAAGGCGGCGGCGATCATCCTCTCGTTGTCCACGGCTCGAAATTGCGCCACAGACTCGCGCAGGGCGTCGCTGGCCAGGTTGATCTGGCCCTGGTCGAGAAAATGGCCGCCCTGGCTGAGCCGGGCGCGCGCCAGGCCTTCACGATTCCCTGTCCGGCGGTAGATGCTGGCGGCCTCTTCGAAGTAACCGCCGGCGATGTCGGTGCGGCCCAGGGTGGTGTTCAGGGTACCGAGGTTGATCAAACCGTCGGCGACGCTGCGATCGGCCCCCTGCTGGCGGGCGAGCTCGAGGGCCTGCTCGAACAGCTCCAGGGCGCGCGGCAGATCGTAGAGCGTGGTGGCGTGGAAGATCGCCATGTCGGTGAGCAGGTGCCGCTGCTGCGCGAGATCGCCGAGGGCTTGCGCCAGGGCATTCGCCTGGTCGAAATACTCGGCCGCTCGCTCAGACTCGCCGGTCGCCTGGGTGATGCGGGCGAGGCTGGTCAGGGCGCCGGCTTCGAGACGTGGCAGCCCGGTGGCGCGGGCGATGGCCAGCGCGCCGGCGCTCGCTTCTTCGCTTTCAGGGTACTGGCCGAGGCGCAGGCAGTGCACGCCCTGGTAGCGCAGGATCTCGGCCTGGGCCGAGAGGTCTTGCTGATCGGTCGCCAACTGCAGCGCCTGCTCCAGCTCGGCCAGACCGGCGTCTTTCTCGCCTCGGTGGAGCAGTGCTTGCCCGCGGCCGGCCCGGGCACGGATCTCCAGGCCTGCGGCGCCGTCGGCCGCCGCGTGGGCCAGGAGCTTGTCGGCGCTGGCGAGGGAGCGGTCGAAATCGCTGGTGAAGAGCGTCGCTCGATGGACGAGCTCATCGAATCGGGGGTCCTGGCCGAGGGGGTCGACTCGGTCGCGAGACAGGTCGATCTCGGTCAGGGTCTCGCCGTACTGCCCGCTCTCCAGCAACACGGTGGCGAGGCCCAGAGCGGCCGCTGAATTGCCGGGCTCGAGCACGGTCAAGGCGCGGAAGGCTTCCTCGGCTCGCGGCCAATCGAGCTGGGTCGTGGCTTGCCAGCCCTCGATCCAGACTTGCGAGGTACGGGGCAAAGCATCGCCGAGCTCGACCGCGTGCTGCGCCGCGATCTGGGCCGCATCGATCCGGCCGGCCAAGAACAGCGCCTCGGCCAACGCCCGTTGCCCCAGCGGGGAACCGCCTTCGATCTCGGCCGCGCGGCGCAACTGCTCGGCAGCTTGCGGCAGATCGAGCAGGCGCAGGGCTTCCAGCCCACCCTGATAGAGAGCGCGTGCGGCCGGATCGGCGGGCAGCGCGTCGGCGGGCGAAAGAGGTCGCCGAGTGCCGAGCCCGCGATCGAAGAGCGTTAGTAGACCCCAGCCGAGAAGCACCAGGGTGAAAGCCAGCGCCGGCACAGCCCAGCCGACGCGTCGACCGGCCTTGGGCGGCGGATCCGGGTGGGGAGGCCTTGTCTGGCTCGCAACCCACGGGCCGTCCGCCGGGCCGGGCAAGTCCGCATCGGCCACCGCTCGCTCGACCGTCGCCACCAGGCGGTACCCCCGTTTCGGCAAGGTCTCGATGTAGCGCGGCTGGCGCGGATCGTCGTCGAGTGCGGTGCGCAGCTCCGAGACGCAGCGGGTCAGGCTGGATTCAGTGACCGCGATGCCTGGCCAGATCGCTTCTAGCAGGCTGTCGCGCGACAACACCTCCCCGGCGTGTGATGCCAGGAAGACCAGCAGCTGCATGGGCTGGGCGGGGAGCTTGCGCAGCTCGTCGCCATGGCGCAGCGAGCCCTCCTCGGTGTCGACCCGCCAACGACCCAAGCGAAACCGCCGTTGCAGTTGGCCGGTGGAGGAGGTGGGGGCCGCTGGATCGGAGTCGGACTGGCTTGGCTCGGCTGGGGCCTGAACTGGGTGGCGGGTTGGATCCGACGTCTTCATGGAGTACCTGCTGTTCGATGCCCTCGCACCGGTGGAGTCGAAGCCGGCGCCGAGTATAGAGCGCCGCGAACATCTTCCTAAGGTTTTTCGAACACCGCCGAAGGACTTCGAAGGCCCTTTGACACAGGCTGAGGGGGCGGCGATCGATAGGGGAGAGCCGGACCTGCTCCATCACCACCAGACCTGCTCCATCACCACCAGACCTGTTCCATCACCAGACCTGTACCTCAGCGCCAAGGAGACCTTCCCATGCTCAACTGCAAACGCGATCCGATCCTTTGTTACCCGCCCAGCTGGCCTCTCGTATGGACCCTCGTCTGTGTCGTCGGAGCGCTCAGCACCGTCGCACAAGCCAGCGGCCCACCGGCCGATCTCGAACGCTTCGTTTGGGTGGGGCGCCATGTCGACCTGCGAGAACCGTGCATGAACGGCAACGACGCCTGCTTTATCCGCCAGGGCAAGTTCACCCCGGGCGATATCAGCGCCATGGCGCCCTATGACACGGTGGTGATCGCCCGCTTCCATGCCGACTTCGACCGCGAGGAGCAACACGAGGAGGCGCGGCGGATCAAGAGTGCCTATCCGGCCATCCGCGTGCTGACCTACCTGACCGGCGAGCAGCGGCTGGCCGACGCCACCTATGCCAACTGCCAGCCGCTGCCCGGTATGCCGCAAACCTGTCCCGATGGCCTGCCAGCGTTCCAAGACGAGTGGGTGGCGTCCTGCACGCCCGACGATTCGGAGGGTTGCGGTACCGGGGCGACCTGCCGCAACGGCCAGCTGGTGCAGGAGGTCGAGAGAACCGATCCGGTCAGCGGCATAACCTCTTGCGTCGAGACCGGCCGGTGGGTCGATACCGGCGATCCGG
>JBCCGX010000442.1:0-7829 GCA_039029035.1 Acidobacteriota bacterium
GGGGAGAGGGAGCCGCCGCCCGAGAGCGACTCCCAGCAGCTCCCGTTGTTCACGCCGCCGGAAGAGATTGTCGCGCGGATCTTGAGCGAGACGGACCTCGACGAGCTGACTCCTCTGGCAGCATTGAACCTGCTCCACAGTCTGAAGACCCGTTTGGGTTGAGCGGGTCGCACAGCACCTAGCGCCCGGGGATTGGCGGCCGGTCTTGCAAGCCAGATCTGGCGAATCAGAAGGGGATATCGTCGTCTTCGGGCTCGGGGCCGAAATCGCTGGCTGGAGCCTGTTGTCCACCGCCGCCCGCCGGCGGACCGCCATAGGACTGTTGCGAGTAGCCACCGCCGCCGCCGCCATCGCCGCGTTGGCCGAGCATCTGGAAGTTCTCACACACGATCTCGGTGCGGTACTTGGTCTCGCCGGTGTTGCGATCTTCCCAAGAGCGGGTCTGCAGGCGGCCTTCGACATAGATCTGCCTACCGCGGGTCAGATATTGGCCAGCGACCTCGGCCTGGCGGCCGAAGCACACAATATTGTGCCACTCTGTCTGCTCCTGGCGGTTGCCCTCCTTGTCCCGCCAGCGGCGGTTGGTGGCGATCGAGAAATTCGCCACCGGCATGCCCGCCGCCGTCGAACGGATCTCGGGATCGCGGCCCAGGTTGCCGACCAGAATCGCTTTGTTGATCATTCAGAATTCTCCTCGTTTTAGGATGAACCGTTATCATACCCACGGGCGCTCGGCTTCGAAAGCGTCCGTGGGCGACGACCTCTATTGGGTCTAGACGGAAAAAGTGCGAGCGATATTGCAACGGGTCGAAAAATCTTCGGTGCGCGTCGATGGCGAAGTCGTCGGAGCGATCGGCCGAGGTGTGCTCGTCTTGCTCGGTGTGCAGAAGGGCGACAGCTCGGCAGACGCGTTGGCTCTGGCCGCCAAGCTGGCGAGCCTACGGATGTTCGAAGATGAGCACGGCAAGATGAACCTCGACGCGGCGGCGGTGGGTGGGGAGTTCCTGGTCGTCTCTCAGTTCACCCTCGGCGCTTCGCTCGCCCGCGGGCGGCGGCCCTCGTTCAACTCGGCAGCCCACCCGAACGTCGCCCGTCCGCTGGTCGAAGCGGTGATGACCGATCTGGCTGGGCGCGGTTTCACCGTTGCGGGGGGGCGTTTCGGCGCAACGATGCAGGTCGAACTCGTCAACGACGGACCCGTGACCTTCGTTCTCGACGTCTCGGGCGGACGGGTGCACTGAAGGGGCTCCGCCGAGCGGCGGACTGCCGTGCAATCAATCGTCGTCCGGCACGCCCAGGTTCTTGAGCTGCTTGCCAGGTTTGAAGCGTACCGTCTTGCCCGGGGTGATCGCCACTTCCACGCCGGTCTTCGGATTGCGGCCGACACCTTTCTTGCGGTCTCTGACCTGAAAGACGCCGAAGCCGCGCAGCTCGATGCGCTTGCCCTCGCACAGCGCATCTTTCATGGCCCGAAAAATGGTATCCACGGCGAGGGCCGCCTTGACCCTCGGCACGTCGGTGGCCTCGGCCACCCGATTGACAATATCAGCCTTGATCATGTCTTGGAAATCCTTGTCAGCGCAGAGCTTAGCAATGGCTGACTGAGAGTGTCAATCGCCGTTTCGGCAAAATGCCGAAGGCGGAAGTCCGTGTGGCTCAGGCCGGGGAAGTGGCGAAGTTCTGTTGCAGCTTCCGCCTTAGGATACACAGCTCGAAGGCGATGGCGGCCTTCTCGGAAAGATTCTTCATTTGCTCGATATCGATGTTCGGCAGACCGCGAACCCCTCGGTCGACATAGACGATCGAGATCAGGCGGCCGCGCAGCCTGATGGGCATCATGAGACACTGCTGAGGGAGGTCACCGCCAAGACATCGGGCCAGCTCCCGATGCGCCGGCATGGGTGCCAAGGGGCCGAGAAAGAACTCCGCGCCTTTGGCCAGCCCCAGAAAAGCCGAGGGTTGATCGAGGGTGAGCCGCAGTTGATGGAACGCCGCTTCGTCGAAGCCTTCGCCGCGCAGCAGCCAGCCGCGAACGGTGTTGTTCTTGATGGCGAAGAAAGCGCAGCGGCTGAAGCTCTGGCCGAGGAACCTGAGAATCAGCTGGCCGATGGACTTTTGATCGACTTGGTTGGCCAAGAGGCGTTCGACGTCGGCCAAGGTCAAGACCTTGGGCTCCGGTGCCGAGCCGCCGTTAGTGGCGGCGGCCGAGTGGTCACGGCGAGTCGCGGCGGCGTTGCCGGCCGGCCAGGTGATGGTGCTCAGGCGCTCGAGGTCGACCGGCGTGGGATCGCTCGGGGGGAGTCGCCGGGAGCTTCGCGCGGCTTGTGAAGATCTGCTGGCGGGTGCCGCCAGCAGATCTTCGGGCTCCACCGACTCGGAGTCTTGCCATTCCGCCTCACCGGCTCCGAGAAGGATTTTGGCGTCTTCGTCCCACATGTAGCGCGAGCGATTCAATCGATCGAGCAAGTGGCCGTAGCGGCGCGGGCACTCGACGTTATAGTACTTTTCGAGGGCCTCGAAGATCCGCACCTCATTGGCGATATGTGGCAGCACCCGGCGATTGGTACAGAAACCGATATCGTCGAGGCATGCGAGATTGGTCGCATTGAGTGTGGCGACGCGAATCTCCGTGTCGTCGGCGTAGAACGGCACGGCCTGCCAGCGCGAGGCGACCTTCTTCGGAATCAGCCCCAAGGTGTCTTTGGCGATCGTTCGGAGCTCGTCGATCCGCGCCGAGGGCACTCGGAGCTGGTCGGACAGCGCTTCGAGCAGCCGGTCTTCGGTCAGCACGTCCATCTCCAGCAGACAGGTGCCGATCCGGCCGCCAACCACGCGCTGGCTCTGGATAGCACGGATCAACTGCTCACCGGTGATCCAGCCCTGTTCGACCAGCAGCTGGCCCAGTTTCTTGGCCGGGTTGGGAGCCGGCGACGGCATTGGAGAAGCGCTCATGGTCGAAGGAGCAGGCGGTGGTTCCGAGGTGTGTGTAGGTCGTGCTGGTAAGAAGCGCAGCGAGGTCAGCGTAAGCTACGGTAACCATGAATGATAACCCTCATGTACAAATCATGCAAAGACTCTCTTGGGCGTCGGCCAGCAGTTGGCAATCGCGAGAGGTGGCTGGTATTCTGTTGACCCAGCGAGGGTTCTCCCGCCTGCCCTCGCGGACTGCATGCGCCATCCCGGCACGAAGAGACACAGCGACTTCACCTAGCGTCATGACCCTGCGCCAACTCGTGCTCTCTTTGCTGCCGGTTGTCCCCTACATCTCGCTTGAGCGCCACGACCGAGGTTATTCATGCTGACGAATATTTCGCTGAAGCCGGACCTCGGAGCATGGCAGTTGGGTTCTTGTGTCGGTCCGCTTTTCCCTGGCCGGCGCGTAGTGTGGGCTGTCGCGGCTCTGACGGCAGCCCTGACGCTGACATGGCCTTCGACCCTCTCCGCTGCTTCGCCGGATCAGGCTGAGGCCAAGGACTCTCCGGTTCGGGCCGAGTCGGGCCCGGAGACCGAGCCCGATTCCGCTAACGTGCTCGAGGCGGCTTTCCAATTCGCCCGTGCCAAGCTATTGGTCGACGAGGGCTCGTTCGACCAGGCGGCGGAAGCTTTCGATCGGGCGTTGGAACTCGATGGGGCGGACCCCTATGGCCGCATAGAAGTCGCCAAGTTTCATGCCTACCTGGCGCAGATCTCGCGCAGCTCAGAGAAACGGGTGGACCATCTGCGGAAGGCAGCGGAACACTCCGCCGAGGCGCGCCAGATGGCTGCGAGCAACAGCGAGATCTTGCAGAGCTACGCGCAGATCCATCTGCGCCTCGGCGAGCATCAGCCCTCCGCTCTGGAGCAAGCCAGGGAAGCTTACGAGCAGCTGCGAAGCGATACCACCGGCGATCTGCAGGTCTTGACGTCCCTCGGTCAGATCTACTTGTGGAAGCAAGAAGCGGAGAAGGCCGTCGACGTGCTCGAGGAAGCGGCGTCTTACCTGCCGAACCATCGGTTGATCCAGACCATGTTGTTGGAATCGCTGATGGAGTCTGGCAACGAGTCCAAGGCAGAAACGGTGCTGGAGAAGCTGATCGAGATCGAGCCCGCCTCGCTCGAGCACCGGATGCGCCTGGCGGAGCTGCGCAGCGAGCGCGGCGATCATCGGGCGGCTGCCGCCGTTCTGTCGGAGGCCAGCGACTCTCTGCAGGTCAATCCCCGGCTGCGCCGGGCCCTGGCGCGGGAGCTGCACCTGTCCGGCGCCAACGAGGACGCGCTCGCGCTGACCGACGCCATGCTCGCCGAATCGACTGGCGCACCCGGTGTGGCGCGCTTACGCGTGGCGATTCTGGCTGGCTTGACACGCTACGAAGAGGCGCTGGCCGAGCTCGAACCGATCATCGCTGCGGAGCGAGACAAGAGTCGGGTCTTGCAGGGGACGCTGCACATGAGCCGGCTGTTGGAGCGCCTCGGACGTTCCGAGGATGCCGTCGAGACACTACGCTCGCGCATCGACACCTACGATGCTGCGGGGCAACTGCAGCTGAAGCTCAATCTGGTCGGTGTGCTCGAACGCGACGAATCGTTCGACGAAGCGCTCGAGCTCTTGCGCAGCGAGCTCGCCGCCGCCGACGGAGCCCACCAGCCGATGTTGGCGCGTGCCTTGAGCGAGCTACTGGCGCGTCTCGATCGGACCGATGAAGCGGTGACGGTGCTCGACGAGACCATCGCGCGCTGGGGTCGGGAGGGGCAGGCGGAGGTCGTCGAGAGCCTCGCGCTGCAGCGAGTGACCCTGTGGGCCGCCGCCGAAGCGTGGCAGCCGTTGGCCGATGCCACCCAGGAGCTCTTCGATGCCTCGTCGCGCGAGGTGCGAGTCGCTGCCCGCATTCTCCACGCCGAGGCGCTGGCCGGCCTCGGTCGTCTCGGTGAGGCGTTGGACTCTCTAACCGGTGAAGCGAATGAGATCGGTGTACCGCAACGGCTCGCCAAACGGGTCGAGCTGTTGTTCGGCGGCGGCCGCGAAGACGAAGCCGCCGAGCTGCTGAGCGGCGTCATCGAGCGCGGCGAGCGGGACGATCTTCTCCTCGCTTCGCAGGTTTATCAGCGCGTCGAGCGCTATGGTGATTCGGTGCCGTTGCTGCAGCGACTGCTGGAAGAGGACGAGGCATCGATTCAGCTTCTTTTCATGCTCGGTGCAGCGCACGAGCGCTCAGGTGATCGCGCTGAGGCGTCGGCTGCCTTCGAGCGCTTGCTCCAAATCTCCCCCGATCATGCTCCGACCCTCAATTACCTGGGCTACATGTGGGCGGAGCAAGGCGAGCGACTCGACACCGCTGTGCAGCTGATCCTGCGAGCGGTTGCCCTGGATCCCGACAACGGAGCCTATGTCGATTCGTTGGGGTGGGCTTACTTTCAGCTCGGACGCTACGCTGAGGCCCGCAGTCATCTCGAGTGGGCGGCGCGCTTGATCCCAGACGATGCAACCATTTTCGAGCACCTGGGGGACCTCTATCGAGTACTCGATGAGGTCGACCGGGCGCGAGACTCCTATCAAGAAGCGCTCGATCTGGGTGGCGAGAACCTCGATGGGTTACGCCAGAAGCTGCAAAAACTCGACCAAGAGGATCTCTGAGCTCTTGTCTTTTCGATTCGACGGCTGCCGGCGGTTCGAGTGTCGTGCCGGCCGCCCTTTCGTTGGCTCTGTGCTGCTGCTGTCGACCCTTCTGCTGTCGACCGTAGGGTGCGTCTCGACGACCGGCGGTCTGTTCACGCGACCGGAATCGAGCCCCGAGCAGCCCTGGCAAGTGCCGGCGGACGCCTATCCATCGCAGAGACTTTATCGGGTCAAGTACCAGGGGCCGGAAGGCGAGGCGGGGTTCAAGCTAACGCTCTACCTCGAGCAGGCGACGCGTTATCGCATGTTGGCGACGGACCTGGGGCGCAAGCTGTGGAGCCTGGAGGTCGACCCCGAGGGGCAAGCCACCTGGATCGACTATCGGCGCAAGGAGTTTTGCCGCGCCGATGCGGCCGGCGCGCTGCGCTTTGTGCCGCTGGCCGAGCTACCGGTGGTGGCGATGCCCAAGCTGTTGCTCGGCTTGATGCCGGCCGAGCCGGCCGCAAGCCTCGAGCAGTCGATCGACCGAGTCGCTTTCCTCGATGCCCGTGGGCAGCTGTGGAACGGCGGCCTGGCCGGCAATCAGGTCGATTGGTGGAGCTTGATCGAGTCCGGCGAGCCGGTGATCTGGTGGCGTCGCGAGGGCGATGGCGGGCTATTCGTCGATCGTGACGGCCAACAACAGATCCGCTGGTCGCAGATCGTCCACGAGCCGTTGGCCAAGCCTCTGGCGGTGACTTCGCCGCCAGCCAAGTTTCGCCCCGACGCTTGTCGAGAGGCGCCCGCACGCTGAGCCTCATAGCGTAGCTCCGCCGGTCGAACTGCGCTAAAATCAGACGTTCCCCGAGCCGAGTTTCGCTGGCTCTCGCAGCCGGGACGGCCAAGGGAAGATTGCTGCTCGAGAGTCGAGACGGATGCCTGAGACCAAACTGAAGAGCCTCCCGAGGCGAGATGCCTCGCTCCACAAGGGACTGCCTCACAGCGAGGAGTCGGAACGCGCGGTGCTCGCTGCGGCGCTGCTCTCACCGCATGTCATCCCGATGATCAGCGGTCGGTTGTCACCCGAGGACTATTACCTCGAACGCCATCAGTTGATTTTTCAGGCGATGATCGACTTGCAGGAAGATGGCACCGAGATCGACATGCGCAGCTTGCAAGCGCGCCTCGAGCTCAAGGGCACCTTCGAGTTGGTGGGCGGTTTCGCCTACCTGGCTGGGCTCGACCTGGATTTGCCTGACCTCAGCCGGATCGAGACCTATGTCGAGATCGTCAAAGAGCGCTCGGTGCGTCGCCGTTTGGTGATCGCGTGCAGCGAGATCTCGGCCGGCTGCCTCGAAGGGGGGCTCGACGCCAGCGACGGATTGGATGAAGCGGAGAAGCGTATCCTCGGCCTGTCCGAAGAGGCCACTCAGGGTGGGTTCTCGCCCCTATCCCAGGTCTACGAAGAGACGGTGGCAACGCTCGAGGAGCGTGCGGGAGGCGTTCTGGGCGTTCCCACGGGGTTCTACGATTGGGACCGAATGACCCAGGGCCTGGTGAAGGGCAATCTGATCATTATTGCCGGCCGGCCCGGTATGGGTAAGACCAGCTTCGCCCTCAATGTCGCCCAACATGTGGCGATCCGTGAGTCTCGCTCCGTCGCCATTTTCTCCCTGGAGATGGGAGAGCAGGAGCTGGCGCAGCGCATCATGGCGTCGGAGTCTGACCTACCGTTCGGCAACCTGCGCGCTGGCCGCTTGTCCAAGGGACAGTGGAAGCAGCTCTACGATGCGATTCGGCGCACCACGGACGCCCCGGTCTTTATCGACGACTCGCCCAATCCGACCCTGGCCGAGATCACCTCCAAATGTCGCCGCCTGAAAACTGACAAAGGGCTCGATCTGGTGATCATCGACTACCTGCAGTTGATGTCGGCCAAGGGCTACGAGAGCCGGCAGCTCGAAATCTCGGCCATCAGCCGTGGCCTGAAGCAGCTCGCGAAGGAGCTCGATATTCCAGTGATCGCGTTGTCGCAGCTGTCACGCCAGCCGGAGCGCCGAACCGGCGATCACCGGCCGCAGCTCGCTGACCTCAGGGAGAGCGGCTCGATCGAGCAAGACGCCGATCAGGTCTGCTTCATCTACCGCGACGAGCTCTACAACAAAGACGATCCCGACAACAAGGGCATGGCGGAGCTGATCGTGTCGAAGCATCGTAACGGCGAGACCGGCAAGGTCGACATGGTGTTCTTCGGCGA
>JBCCGX010000443.1:0-7809 GCA_039029035.1 Acidobacteriota bacterium
CACCAGCAGCGCCGAAGTCCCGACCAGCGGCTCGAAAGCCATGACGAGGGCTGTCAACAGCACTTCGTTGATCTGGGTCTTGTAAATAGAGGGCACGACTTGCAGCAGCATGCGGGTTTCCTCCGCGTCCAGTGATCTCGAAACAACCTTGCGGGCAATGACAGTATTTCTACCCGCCCCCCCAGAGCACTCGACCGGTAGCTTGCCGATCTCAGCCCGTGAGGCTTCCGACCAATAGGCGAGGTCGGCTTGCACGGTCTTCGAGTTTGCATACTCCTCCAACTCGTTGGCCCATTGTTTGAACGACGTGGTCTTGGCAGGAAGCTGCACGTGCTGCCCACGGCGCAGCTGACCACAGCCCGTTTCGAAATCCTCGATGAGGATCCGCCACGAGACACCATCCACCGCCAAATGATGGATCGTTATCAAGACACGATCGGCTTCATCCGCGCCCAGGTGCAGCAGGACAGTGCGCAGCAACGGGCCCTGTTCGAGATTCAGACTCGCCTGAATCTTGGCGACGACCCGATCAAAGTGTGTCTGCCGTATCTCGGGTGCGACTCGGGAAAGATCGATTCGACTCCAGGGGACATCCCCGGCAAACCCAGCATTCTCTTGCACCCATCCGGAAGCTTCCCGCCGGAAGCGCAACCGCAAAGCATCGTGGTGCTCGATCAGGCTGCGCGTCGCCGTTTCGAGTATCGAGTCGCCGAGCTCCTGGTTGACCTCGAGCAACATCGATTGGTTGAAATGGTGCGCGGCGATCGGATCGCGATCCAAGAAGTAATGCTGGATGGGCGTGAGAGGTACGGCCCCCGTGACCGGCCCCTGCTCGGCTGCGACGACCTGAGAGTCATTCGCCAGGATCGCCAGCTCGCGGATCGTCGGGTGCTGAAAAATCAGCTTGGGGCTCAAACGAATCGCCGCCTGATTGGCCCGCGCGACGATCTGAATGCTGAGGATGGAATCACCACCCAGCTCAAAGAAATTGTCATCCACCCCGATCTTCTCTATGCCGAGCACCTGAGACCAGATCTCTGAGAGCTGCTTCTCGATGACTCCAACCGGCTCTTGATACCCGGCGTGCGCCTGCTCTTCATCGCCAGACTCAGCTTGCTGAAGCAACGCGGCGCGATCAACTTTACCGTTGGGCGTCAGCGGCAGGGTCTCTGCAATCCTGAAGGCTGCCGGGACCATGTACTCCGGAAGAGTTTCGATCAGGCCGGCCCGCAGCTCGGCAGCTGTCGGCACGCCCCCACCCTCGGGTACCACGAAGGCCACCAGGCGCCGGTCTCCCGAAGCACCACGACCCACCACCACGACCGCATCGCGCACAGAAGACAAACGGGCCAACGCGACCTCGACTTCGCCAAGCTCGATACGGAAGCCTCGCACCTTGACTTGATGATCGTTCCGGCCGAGAAACTCGACCTTGCCACTGGCGAGAAACCGGGCCTGATCGCCGGCAGCGTACAGCCGGCTGCCGACTCGATCGCTATATGGATCTGGCAAGAAGCGCTCGGCGGTCAAGCGCGGGCGGCGACGGTAGCCACGGGCGAGGCCCACTCCGCCAATCCACAGTTCCCCGGGTGCACCCATCGAGCAAGGTCCAAGATCGTTATCGAGAATCTCGATGCGCGTGCCGTCGATCGGCCGACCGATGGACGGTGGACGTCCGCCGCCCTCGGGAGCAACCCGACTACTGGTCGTGACGACGGTGGCCTCGGTGGGACCATAGTGATCGACCAGCTCGAAGTCCATCTCCGGGCTCGGCCTCCGCTGGAGCTGCTCGCCGCCGGTCAGTAGGGAGCGGAGCGCCCACTCCTGCGGCAAGGGCGTGGCGAGAAACGCTTCGCAGAGTGGCGTCGGAAGGAAACTCAGCTGGACACGCTGCTGTGCGAGCCATTGGGCGAAGTTGACCGTATCGTGGACGGTTTCGATCGATGGGATGACCAGCGTGGCACCTGCGGTGAGTGTGGGCCAGATTTCCAGCACCGAGGCATCGAAGCCCGGGCCCGCGATCAAGGTCATGCGATCACCGAATCGGAGACGACGAGCGTTCTGGTGCCATGCCACCAAGCTCGCCAACCCGGCGTGCGAGATCTCGGTGCCCTTGGGCTTGCCCGTCGAGCCCGAGGTATAGATGACATAGGCAAGATTCCTCCGAGCCAACTGCTGTTGCGCGGCCTCCATGTCGTCGAACACGGCGTCCTCGGGTCGGTCGAGGCAGAGCACCTCGAGCCCCGGAAGCTCATCCAACGCCGCAGCGAAACGCTGCTTTGTGAGCACGATGCGGGCCCCGGAATCACTGATCATGTAGTGCAAACGGGCCTCGGGATGCGCCGGATCGAGAGGCATATAGGCGGCGCCGATTCGGAGAGCCGCGACCAGCGCGATCATCTGCTCGGGTGAACGGTCCATGAGGACTGCCACGACAGCCTCCGGCCCCGCACCCGAGGCGCTCAAACGGCCTGCGAGTCGCCGGGCCCGGTGGTCGAGCTCGCCGTAGGTCAGCACACTCTCTTCGGCGACCACGGCCACCGCTGCCGGACCTTGTGCAGCATGGGCAGCAAAGAGCTGGTGGGCGAGACGCCCGTCGTCGCGCGAAACGTCCCCCGCACCCCACTCCGCTCGGACCTGGTGCAGCTCGCTGGGACTCAGTAGCGACAGCTGAGAGACTCGACGCTCGGGCGCTGCGACCATCTCCGTGAGCACTCTCTCGAACCGATGCAGCAACCGTACGATGGTCGCAGAGTCGAACAAGTCGATACGAAAGACCAGCGAGGTCACCAAAGCCCCTTCGCTCTCCGCCATCGCCAGAGTCAGGTCGAACTTCACCCTCTGGGTCGGCATATCCATGGGCTGCGCCTGAAAGGCTGAGTCGATGTCTTCCTCAGACGCTTCATTCTGGAGAACGAACATCACCTGAAAGAGCGGTGAGTGGCTCATGCTGCGCTCGGGTTGGAGCTCGTCCACCATTTTCTCGAAGGGCAGATCCTGGTGCGCCTGTGCCTCGAGCGTCGCGTCGCGCGCGTGCGCCAGTAGGGACGCCATATCGGGGTCGTCCTCGAACCGCGCTCGGAGCACCAGCGTGTTGACGAAGAACCCGATCAGACCCTCGGTCTCCAAGCGATTGCGGCCCGCAATCGGCGTTCCGACGCAAACATCCTTCAGGCCGCTCCAGCGACTCAGCAAAGCTTGAAAACCGGCCAGAAGGGCCATAAAAAGCGTCGCGCCTTGCCGGCGGCACAATGCCTCGAGAGAGCTCGCGAGGTTCTCGGGTAGCCGTAGCGAGCGCGACGTCCCGCGGTCCTGCATCAAGGCCGGACGCGGCCGGTCGGTCGGCAGCTCGAGCAGCGGCGGCGCCCCCGAGAGCTGACGGCGCCAATGATCGATCTCCGCTTCGAGCACTTCCCCCGAGAGCCAGCGCCGCTGCCATACCGCGTAGTCGGCATATTGGATCGGAAGCTCTTCGAGCGGTGACGGGCGGCCGGCGAGGAGAGCGTCATAGAGCGTCGTCACCTCGCGTGTCAGAACCCTCCTCGACCAGGCGTCGCTGGCGATGTGATGCACTGTGACCAGCAGCACCCAGCTGGTGCTGTCGAGGCACAACAGGCCTACTCGCAGGACGGGTCCCCGTGCCAGGTCGAAAGGACGGTCGGCTTCTGCACCGGTCAGTCGCCGCGCCTCGATCTCTCGGGCTGCCTCCGGCAACCGTCTGAGATCCACCACGGGAATCCGTACGGCAGCCACAGGCGCAATCCGCTGCACCGGCTTGCCGTCGACCGCGGGAAAGCTCGTACGCAACGTCTCGTGACGCCGTACGAGCTCGCTGAAGGCAGCCGCGAGCGCCCCCGGATCGAGCGGGCGTTCGACACGCAGCGCCGTGGCGATGTTGTATCCGGAGCTTCCTGGCTCGAGTTGATCGATGAACCACAACCGCTGCTGCGCGAACGACAGCGGCAGGTCTTCCTCACCGCTCCGCCGCTCGAACGGCGGCGGCTCGACGCCACGTTCTTCGTTCCGCCGGCGATCGACCAACGCCGCCAAACCTGCGACCGTCGGCGTCTCGAAGAGGGCACGCACCGGCAGCTCGAGACGAAACGTTTGCCGGATCCTCGAAACCACTTGCGTCGCCAGCAGGGAGTGCCCACCCAGCTCGAAGAAATCGTCCTCGACACCCAGGCCTTCGACCCCCAAAACCTCCGCCCAAATCCCACCGAGGATCTCTTCGGTCACCGTGCGCGGTGTGGTCGAGTCGGTCCGGACTTCGAGCTCGGGGGCGGGCAAGGCGGCTCGATCGATCTTGCCGGTCGCTGCCAGCGGCAGGGCCTCCAAGACGAGGAACGACGAGGGCACCATGTGCTCCGGAAGAGTCTCTTTCAGCGCTGCCCAAAGCTCGGTTGACGTTGGCTCCATCGGTCCTTCGGGCACGACGTAAGCCGCCAGACGGTGCTCCTGGCCCTGTTTCCGGAGCACCACGACCGCCTCGCGAACAGCCTGGAGGCCAACTAGAGCGGCTTCGATCTCTCCCAGCTCGATGCGGAATCCGCGGAGCTTGACCTGGTGGTCGAGGCGACTGAGAAACTCGAGGGCACCCTCGTTGTGCCGCCGCACCAGATCACCGCTGCGATAGACGCGGCCACCCGGTAATCCGGAAAAAGGATCGGGTCGAAAACGCTCGGCGGTGAGCGCCGGTCGACCGAGATAGCCCCGGCCCAACTGTGCGCCAGCGATCAGCAGCTCGCCTGGCACCCCGAAGGGCACCAGATGAGACCCCGGGTCGACGACGAACAAGCGTGAGCTCCCAAGCGGCTTGCCGAAAGGCACCGGACCTTTCGCGCCAGGCTCACGTGAGGCCTCGTGGGTTGCGACTCCGATCGTGGTCTCGGTCGGGCCATAGTGATTGACCACCCGGCAGGCAGGAGCGAGCTCGGTGACCCGCGTGACCAGGGGACGCGGGCAGGCCTCACCGCCGACCACCAGCCAGCGTCGGGGCAAGAGCAACTCGGGCCGCTCGACAGCGGCAAGAAGCGCACTGAGGTGTGAGGGAACGATCTTGAGCCCGGCCGGGCGCACGCTCCCCAACAATTGTTCGACCGCGGCCGGGTCAGCGAGCTTTTCACGCGACATGGCGTGGAAGGTGCCGCCACTGCACAGCGCTCCAAAGAGGGCCGTGTGGCCAAGATCCGCCGTAATCGGGCTCAGGCCGACCCAGCTCGCACCCGCTTCCAAGCCTAGCCGCGCGTCGAGCGCATCGAGATAGGCTGCGAGCTGGCGATGTTCGATGCCCACACCTTTGGGTCGGCCGGTGGAGCCCGAGGTATAGATCACATAAGCGAGGCTCTCGGGGCCCACGGGGATGGGGCCGGGGGCAGGCGCCAGCCCGCCGCCGAGCCACTCTGGCCCGGCGCCGCTGAGCAAGACGCGCTGTGCAACGCTGTCTGACAACGCCTCGAGCCCGCGCTCGTCACCGAGTGCGAGACGCGCACCCGAATCGGCGAGCACCTCTTCGAGGCGCGCCGCAGGCTGGGTGGGATCGAGGGGCAAGTAAACCGCACCGGTCCTCAGCACGGCGAGAATGGCGACTGGAAGCTCGACCGAAGGGTCGAGGCAGACCGCTATCGCAACTTCAGAGCCGGCGCCTCGACGCTCCAGGTGAGCGGCCAGAGCCCCCGCCCGCCGGGCGAGCTCGCGATAGCTGAGGTGATGGCCCTCGCAGACCACTGCAACGGCGTCACCACGAAGCTCGGCCTGCCGCACGATACGCCGATGGGCCGAGAGACCACCCTGTCCAGCGATCTCGTTGGCATTGCTCTCCCGTAGCAGTTGGTGGCGCTCGGCGGCAGCGAGCAGCGGAAGCTCCGAGACTCTCCGCTCAGGGGCAGCCGAGAAGCTCGCCAACAGACGCCCCAGCTGACGCGCCATCCGCTCGATCGTCGTGGCGTCGAAGAGCTCGGTGGAGTAGCTCAGCGCTCCTCGGAGACCATCGAAAGCCTCGCTGATGGCCAGGGTGAGATCGAACTTCACCGTCCGGTTCGGCATGCCGGCGGTTTGTGGCCCGGCAACTGCGCCGACATTCTTTCTCGAAAGTGTGTCCTGCATGGCGAACATCACTTGAAAGAGCGGCGAGTGGATCAAGCTGCGCTCCGGCTGAAGCTCCTCCACTAGCTTTTCGAAAGGCAGCTCCTGGTGCGTGTACGCATCGAGTGTCGTTTCGCGAGCTCGTCCGAGCAGCGACGACACCGTCGGGTCGCCCTGGAAGCGCGTTCGCAAAACCAGCGTGTTGACAAAGAAACCGATCAGCCCTTCGGTCTCCAGCTGATTGCGGCCCGCGATCGGAGTCCCGACACAGATATCTGGCTGGCCGCTCCAGCGCCACAGCAGGGCCTGGAAGGAGGCCAGGAGCGTCATGAACAGCGTCGTGCCCTGACGTCGGCTCAACCCTTCCAGAGACCGCGCGAGATCCAATGGCAACCGCAACGATCGCACATCACCGCGATAGCTCATGACCGCTGGACGCGGCCGGTCGGTCGGCAGCTCGAGCACCGCCGGCGCGCCGGCGAGCTGACGCCGCCAGTGATCGATCTCTCCTGCCAGCACGTCGCCCGAGAGCCAGTCCCTCTGCCACGCCGAGTAGTCGGCATATTGAATCGGCAGCTCCGCCAGCGGCGACGGTCGGCCCGCGGAGAGGGCTTCGTAGAGAGTCGAAACCTCGTCGGTCAAGATCTCCATCGACCAGCCGTCGCTGGCGATGTGATGCATCGTCACCCAGAGCACCCAATCCGCGCTCCCCTGGCGCAGGAGCCCGTGGCGCAGCACCGGCCCACGAGCCAAGTCGAAGGGGCGCGTCGCCTCCGCTACCATCAGCCGGCGCGCTTCCATCGCACGGTCGGCCGCCAACAGCCCCTCCAGGTCGACCACCGGAAGCTGCACCGGGGCCGGCGGCGCGATCCGTTGCACCGGCTGGCCAGCGACCGACGGGAAGCTCGTGCGCAGCGACTCGTGGCGACGCACCAGCTCGCCGAACGCCGCCGCCACCGTCGCCGGTTCGAGCGCCCGTTCGAAGCGCAGCGTCGAGGGAAGGTTGTACGCCGAGCTGCCAGGCTCGAGCTGGTTGATGAACCACAACCGCTGCTGTGCGAACGACAAGGGGAGCTCCGTCGCGCGGCCCAGCGGCGCGAGCGGCGGAGGCTCGACGCCCCGCTCATCGCGAAGCCAATCCTCGACCGCAGCCGCCAGTTCCGCCACGGTCGGAGCTTCGAAGAGGGCGCGCACCGGGAGCTCCGTCCGAAAGGTGCTCCGGATTCTCGAGACCACCCGCGTCGCCAGCAAGGAATGTCCCCCCAGGGCGAAGAAATCCTCTTCGACCCCAACCGTCTCGCGGCCCAGAACTTCCGACCAGATCCCGCTCAGGAGATCCTCCACCGCCGTGCGTGGGAGATCCCGGCTGGCCTCGGAAGCCGTCTCCGGAGCTGGCAGGGCGTCGCGGTCGACTTTGCCGTTCGGTGTCAACGGCAGCGTGTCGAGAATCACGAACACCGAAGGCACCATGTAGTCGGGCAAGCTCGCCTGCAGAGCAGACCTCAGTCCGGAGGCACCAAGCTCGGCCCCGTTCGAGGCATCCGGCGCCTCGGGGACCACATAGGCCACCAAGCCGGGATCTCCGGAAGCGCCTTGCCGCACCATCACGACGGCGCTGTGGACTTCGGCCAGGGCCTGGAGTGCGATCTCGATCTCGCCCAGCTCGATGCGGAACCCGCGGACCTTGACCTGACGGTCGATTCGGCCAAGGAATTCCAAGTCGCC
>JBCCGX010000444.1:0-7808 GCA_039029035.1 Acidobacteriota bacterium
GCATCGAACGCTCGTTGCGTTTCGCGCCGCGCTTCTGTGACGCGCATCTCGAGCGCATCCGGGTGCTGCTCGAGCTACGTCGTGCCGACGACCTCGATGGCGCCATGGCGGAGCTCACCGAGCGCTGTAACGATCCCGAAATCCGAGCCCGTGCCCGAACGTTGAAGGCCGAGCAGGCCGCGGCGTGGGATTCGTGAACGCCCCACCTGATCCCTTTCAGCTTCCGGAGACTCCATGCAACGAAGCTCGTGCCTTGCCCTTGCCGCTCTGTTCTTCGCCTGTGGTCCACAGGAGCCCACCGCCCCTTCGCCGCAAGCGGTCGCTCACTGGCAAGGCGGAGAGCTGGTGCTCGAAGAGCTGGAGGAAGCTTTTCCCGAAGCCCGCACATCCGCCTGCCGTGAGGCGCGCAACAACGGCGGCATCGACGACCTATTGTCCTGTTACCGCGAGCTCACCCGGGAGTTGGCGCTCGAACGGCTGCTTTTGCAAGACATCGAAGACATCGACCAGGCGATCGAAGGGCTCGAAGGCTACGAAGCCCTGCGTCAACATGCCTGGGTCGAGACTTTTAGGAGCCGCCTGCGAGGCTCGGTCGAGATCACCGAAGGCGAGGTCGAGAACCGCTTCGCCAGCGACCGAAGTCGCTATCAGCGCCCCGGACTGCTGACGTTACACAACATCTTCCGGCGGCACGAGATCCCCGATCAGCCCGAGGCAACGGTGGCCTATCTCGAAGACCTCAGGCGCCGCTTCGAAGCGGGCGAAACCTGGGCCGAGCTAGCGCGTCTGCACTCGCAATCCGAGACTCGGCTGCGCGGTGGCCTGGTGGGCGACATTCGCGAGGGCCGACTACCCGGGCCGCTCGAAGAAATTGCCTTCAGCCTCCCCCCTGGCGGCGTCAGCGAGCCGATCAAGGTCCGCGGCGGCGCCGTGCTACTGCACGTCACCCGCAAGGCAGAGAGGGTCGACTTCACCCTCGACGAGGCACGCCAGCGGATCGAGCGCGAGCTCCGCGGCGAGAAAATTCGCACGGCGCACGAGGCCTTGCTCGGCGACCGCGAGCCCCCGGCGGACGCGTTGATCCTCGAGCTCACCGAGCTGATCGCTGCCCTGGATAGCGGCGACGACGCCCGCGTCGTGCTCGACATCGCCGGCCACCAGCGAACCGTCGGTGAGATACGGCTGCTCGCCGGCCTCGGCCCCGGCGAGACCGCCGGCTCTCTCGACACGACCCAGCGCGAGGGCCTGGAGAGACTCTACCGGCGGCAGCAGGATCAGCCTCTGCTCTTTCTGGCGCTGCTGAAGACCGACGACCCCGAGCTGCGCCGCCAGGCCGAAGAGCACCTGCGGCGCGAAGGTTTGAGCCTTTTGGCGGACGAACGGATCGCAGCCGATCTCCAGCAGGATCTCAGCGACGAACCCGAGGCGGTGCGCCGCTACTTCGAAGACAACCAGCACCACTACCAGAGTCCACTGCGCTTTAAGCTGCGGCTGTGGAATCTTCCCTTCGACGACGATCCGCCGAGCCTGATGGTGCGCCTCGAGGCGGCGCGGGAGCGCCTGGCCCGCGGCGAGCTCGAGCTCGAAGCTGCCGCAGCCGAGCTCGGCGGCGCGGTGCGAGACCTCGGCTGGCAGAGTTTCGAACAGCTACCCGGCCTGCTGCCGCCCAAGGCGCGCGACCATTTCATCCATCTCGCCGAAGGTGGCTACAGCATCGCCTACCAGCAGCACCAGGCCCTGCACGTGATCCACGTCGCCGAGCGCGACGAGCCGCGGCCGATGACCTATGCCGAGGCCGAGGACCAGGTGCGCCAAGACTACCTGCGACGCTTCGAGCAGGAGCTCTACCAGGCCCTCGCCGCCGAGCGCCTGGAGCAAGCCGGCTTCGTCTACGACGAGGCGGCGGTCAGAAGGCAGCTGATCCCAGCCGAGGACGTCGCTTCGGCAGAGAGCTCCTGAGAGCCGGCGTCTCGCCGACGGCGAGACGCCGGTGAGACGACGGCGAACTGCTAGCCGCGCCTGACAGACGGTTTGTCGGCACAGTCGGTCGAGCGGATCACGCCATCTCAAAGCCGCCCAAGAGATCGCGTTCAGACCCCTGGCCCATGATAAGCTCACGCCTCATTCACCAGGTTTCGGGGGCGCCACGACAGCAACGAGAAAGGAGACGGGAATGTCAGAACCTTTCCTGGCCGAGGTCAGAATCGTCGGCTTCAATTTCGCGCCACGGGGGTGGGCGTTCTGCGATGGCCAGATCCTGCCCATCAACCAGAACCAGTCGCTCTATTCGCTCCTCGGCACCACCTACGGCGGCGACGGCAGGACCTCTTTCGCCTTACCCGACTTGCGCAGCCGCACGCCAATCCACGTGGGCGACGGGCACACCTTGGGTCAAAAGAGCGGTGCCGAGACGGTCACTCTAACGGCGGCGGAGATCGCGGCCCACACCCACGCTGCCAAAGCGACCTCGTCTCCTTCCGACAATGCCACCCCAGCCGGCGAGATTCTCGCCCAATCGGTGCCCACCGACGCCTACCGTGATCCGTCCGCGGCGAACTCCACCGCCCTGCGCTCCGGCACGGTGACCAACGCCGGCGGCGGCCAAGCGCACAACAACATGCAGCCCTACACCACCCTCAACTTCTGCATCGCGCTGCGCGGGCTCTTCCCGTCGCGAAACTAGCCAGCAAGGAGCACCCACAATGTCCGAGCCCTTTGTCGGAGAGATCCGCATGTTCGCTGGCAATTTCGCCCCGCGGGGATGGGCGTTCTGCGATGGCCAGCTACTCGCCGTGTCACAGAACGACGCCTTGTTCAGCCTCCTGGGCACCATCTATGGTGGCGACGGTCGCACCACCTTCGGCCTGCCTGACCTACGCGGCCGCATCCCACTGCACGCCGGAACAGGTCCGGGGCTGTCGCAGCGTCGACTGGGGTCCAAAAGCGGTGCTGAGAAGGTGACCTTGACCACCAACCAGCTGGCCAGTCACAGCCACGATTGGAACGCCAGTACCGCCGCCGCTACCGGCAGGGCCCCGGCGGGTAAGGTGCTGGCTGACGTTACCCCCGGCCGCATCTTCCGGGCAATCGATCAGAACACCAATCTGGCCAGCAATACGATCGCCAACACCGGCGGTAGCCAGCCGCACACCAACCTCATGCCGACTCTGTGCATCAACTTCATCATCGCCCTGGTCGGGATCTACCCGTCGCGCCAGTAGGAGGCCGTCATGTCAGAACCCTTTACTGCTGAGATCCGGATCTTCGCCGGCAATTTTGCCCCCCGCGGCTGGGCGTTCTGTGACGGCCAGCTGCTGCCCATTGCCGAGAACACAGCCCTGTTCTCCCTTATCGGTACCACCTATGGCGGCGACGGGCGATCGACCACCGCGCTGCCCAACCTCCAAGGTCGCGCACCGATGCACCCCGGACGCGGCCCAGGGCTGACCTCCCGGCGACTGGGCGAGAAGGTCGGCGCCGAAACGGTCACTCTGAGCGAGGCACAGATCCCGTCGCACTCACACACCGCCCGCGGCGCCACCCAGGGCGGCAACATCACTGGGCCGCCGACGAATACCAGTTCCATGGCGCGCTCGGCCGGTGGGCTCGACGCGTATCACTCCAACACCTCGGCCAACCTGGTCGACATGGCGAGCGCCACCCTCTCGACCACCGGTGGCGGTCAGGCGCACACCAACCTGCAGCCCTTTCTGACGATGAACTTCATCATCGCCCTCGTCGGCCTTTATCCGTCGAGAAGCTGAAGTTGACGTATCAACAGCCGAAATCCGCTTCCGTCCCCGCGTCGCAGCCGCGGCGCCGGGACGTCCTGCTTGCCGGAGCCAGCCTGCTGCTGGCCCCGGCAGTCCCCGCCTGGGGGGCGCGACCGACGGCCCCGGACTTGGCTTTGGGCTACCTCCCGGCATCCTCGGAGGGCAAGTCAGAGCGTTGGGCCGTACCGGCCCAGCGCCTCGCTAGCGGCGATCCGCAGATGGCTCTCGGCGGCGCCCGGGTGACCGTCGCGGGCCTGCTCGGCGAGCCCTCACGCCTGCACCGGCGAGGCATCCACGCGATAGATCTGTGGCTGCGCTTCGACGCCGAAGAGACCGTCGCCTCGCCGGTGGACGTCCTGATCTGGAGCTATCGCACCCTACCGGTGGCGAATGTCGCCTCGCCGGTACGTTGCGCGGTACCGGTCACCGGCGGCCTGACCGTTGCCCTCGAGCTCGGCGGACCGTGGCGGGAGCGCTTTGAGACCCGTCTCAGCCTTGGCCGCGAGGCCGGGGAGGCCAAGCTCCGAGCCGGTCGCTATCTGCTCCTGCCCGGCGCCGCGGCACAGCCTTCCCAGCGCTTCGACTCAGCCTCCTCCGAGCCCTATATCGACTTGTCGATCGAGTCGAGCGCCTCGGTTGACGGGAGAGCTTCAGCGAGCTAAAGTCGCGGCCTGAAATGCTTCATCGACTCAGTCACTCAGCAGGGCCGGCCGGCGCACGTTCGGCGCGGCCCTGTCGCCGACTCACCGGCAGGATTGGAGGTAGCCCCCAGTGAACATTCGTCCCTCTCGGTCATGGCTCGTTCTCTCCTTGCTCCTCGTCAGCCTGCTGGTGCAGCCCTTGCGGCTGGAGTCCCAGTGCAACATCTCGACGACTTCGGTGAGCATGTTCGGCAGCACCTTTACGGTGGTGAAGGTCCTCACCTCATCGACCACCTGTACCCGAACCCTGACCAACGCGGCGTCCTGCGATCCCACCGGCCCGACCTCCACCGCTAACCTCTTCGCCAGCGCCATGACTTCCACTGTGGCAACGACGATGGTGGCCTGCGGCTGGAACTGCGGCTGTGGCCAGGTCACGATCGACGAGACCGACGGCTTGCCGGTCGAGCTGATGAGCTTCAGCATCGAAGGCTCCTGATCGAAGCTCGCCCAGCACTCTCGGTGCCGGCTGGGTGCCGAAGCGGCCAGGCGCGCGAGTGAGGTACACTAGGCACGACCTGCTATCCAAGGCAGCAGGGCGTGACGATGCAACACGCTGAGACCAGCACTGACCGCCTCGCAGCGCGAGCTTGCGGCGTCGACTCGACGTTGCGCGCTTTCGTCGAGCAGAAGATCAGCCGCAACGCCTGGCCCATCCATTCGCGGCCCCTGCGCCGGCAGATCGGACGCCAGGGCCTCGACCTGGCGCCGGCAGGGGAATTCGCCATCAGTCTCGATCGACTGATGGCGCTGATGCGCCGGATGGTCGCGGCGTCGCGGCGGGTCGAACGCACTCTGGCGATCGACAACGCGTTCCACACTACGGTGCACAATTATGAGGTGCTCCTGCGCCTGCTCCTGCTGGAATGTCCTCCCGGCGGCCGGCTGCCGGAAAACCTGCGCCACGCCGTCGACCGCTCCTATGTCGAGCTCGAGACCCTCGAGCCGGTGCTCCGGGAGCTCATGCAGCGCCTGCTCGACCTCGGCCTACCCTCGCGCACCCTGGCGCGCGATCTCCTGGCGGCCGGTGGCCACGACTACGGCCACAGCGGCGACACCGATCGCCTGGGTCCCGACGGCAAGCCCCTACCCCTGACCCACGAGGAGACCGCCGAGCGGCATGTAGCGAAGTTCGGCCTCGAGTTCGACTTCCCGCCAGCTCTGATTCTCGAAGCCCTGGCCGGGATCCGCGCCACCACCCTACATGTGCGGGCCGATCGCGAGAAGGTCTATCCGGACAACGAGTTCGAGCGCAAGATGACCCTGGCCGACGTCTGCGGCTGCGTTATGCGCCCCGATCTGTGGATGACCCACGTCGCCATCCCGGTGCTCTACGAGCGCATGATTCCATGGCAGCGCCGCCTGGCCGAAATCGACGACGAGACCGACAGCCTGCGCCGGGAGATCGACGGCCTGACAGACAACGCTGCCGAGCGGGCGGCCAAGCTCGAGCAGCTCGCCGCCCTCGAGGCAGAACGGATCGCACCGATCCAAACGGTGTCGGAGGCGTTCGACAACGAGCTCCGCTTTCTCAGCTTCATCCGCGCCAATCGCCTGGCGCCGGTGGCCGCCGGGTCGCGCTTGTGGTCCGGTCGGGTCGACCGTCGCATCGCCCTGGTCGAGCGGCTGTTACAGCGCAAGGATCTGCTCGAGCCCCTGGACGAGCATGGCTTTCCCCTGGTCGAGGAGCTGACCAACAGGCTCGCCAATGTGGAGAGCCTCAAGCGAACCTTGGAAGACAACGGTATCAACCCGAATCTCAAGCAGCTCTTTGCCGAGTTCCTACCCGAGGGACCTGCCCACTACGAATCCTCGTCGGCATAACTCGCCACAGCTTTTCCTTCTTTCCGCCACGATTGGCCACGGCACCGCCTCCCGCGGCGGGTGCAATTTTCGCGTCCATCGGAACCCCTCGGAAAGGAGAAGCGATGCTTGCCGAGACGACGCCCGCGGAAACGAACCCCTGCAGCGAGAGAACCGAAACCCGTCCGGGCGGCGAGACGATGCCGATCGCCCGCCGTGACTTGATCGTCAATCGCTTGCCGGACGAGGCCTTGGTCTACGACCCGGCGACACGCACCGCCCACCGCCTGCCGCGGATCGTGGCCCTGGTCTTTCACCACGCGGACGGCGAGACACCCGTGGCGTCGGTGGTCGAGCAACTGCTGGTCGAAGCCGGCAACGAAACCGCGGCGCACGACATGCTCCGCGCAGCCCTGGAGCAGCTGGCGGCCAAGGGACTGCTCGAAGCGGAAACGCACGCTGGCTCGACCCGGCGAGCCTTCCTGAGCCGCGGCGGCCAAATCGCCGCCGCGCTGCCGGTCATCAGCTCGATCGTCGCACCGGGTCCGGCGGCGGCGGTATCGATCATCAGCGGTGTGGCGCCGGTCCTCAGCCGTCTACCGGAAGGGCTCTCTGCCGAATCCTACGACCGGAGCGAAGACAACCCGTTTCGGCAAGTGCGTCTGCATCCGGTCTCGACCTTCTCGGTCGACGTCGACACGGCGTCTTACAGCAACGTCCGCCGCTTCCTGCGCAGCGGCCAGCTACCGCCCGCCGACGCGGTGCGGGTGGAGGAGATGCTCAACTACTTCCGCTACGACGATCCCGAGCCGATGGCTGGCGAGCCCCTGGCGGTGCAGGCGGAGCTGTCGCAATGCCCCTGGCACCCCGAGCATCGCCTGCTGCGCCTCGGTTTGCAGGCGCCGCGCGTCGCGATGGCGGATCTGCCGCCCTGCAACCTGGTGTTCCTGGTCGATGTTTCGGGCTCCATGCACCACCTCGACAAGCTGCCGCTCCTACGCGCCGCCATGGGCTTGTTGATCGAGACCCTGCGCCCTCAGGACTCGGTCGCCATCGTGGTCTACGCCGGTGCTGCCGGCCTGGTCCTGGAGCCCACCTCCGGCGCCAACCAGGCCGAGATCCTCGCCGCCCTAGACGATCTCAACGCCGGCGGCTCGACCAACGGCGGCGCCGGCATCCAGCTGGCTTATCGCACCGCCGCCAAAATGGCCCGCCCCAACCACGTCAATCGGGTGATCCTGGCGACGGATGGCGATTTCAACGTCCCCATCTCGAGCCGCGGCGAGCTGGTCCGTCTGGTCGAGAGCGAACGGCAACGGGGCATCTTCCTGTCGGTCCTCGGCCTCGGCACCGGTAATCTCAAGGACTCGGTCATGGAGGAGCTGGCCAACCGGGGCAACGGACACTACGCCTACATCGACTCCCTGGCCGAAGCGCGGAAAGTCCTGGTCCAAGAAGCCGGCGCCACGCTGCACGCCATTGCCAAGGACGTCAAGCTGCAGGTCGAATGGAATCCGCACGAGGTGCAGGC
>JBCCGX010000445.1:0-7805 GCA_039029035.1 Acidobacteriota bacterium
GGACGCACCTCCGAGTGGAAGTCCGAACCCTCCTTCCTGCGGATTCCTGCTCCCGGGAAGATGCCATATGGCAGGTCATTTTTGACTCGGGATTCACGAAGGAAAACACAGGGATTTCAAGGCGGTAGAGTGGGTATACCGGAAACAATGTGCCGACCGGGCGAGCCCAACAACCGCGTAGAGAAAGGAGCGAGTCGTGAAGACCACGACAGCTGTCCGTGCTGGCGCTGCGGCCACCATCAATCCGAACGGCTAAATGAGGCCGTTGCCGGAGCAGAACCCTCCTCGCGACCGTGCGAGCTCGCGAGGCCAGAAACCGTCAACCGCCCGAACACCGAAAGGAGCGAGCCGTGAAGACCCAAACAGCCGTCCGCGCTGGCGCTGCGGCCTACATCAATCCGAATGGCTAGATGAGAAGCCTTCGTCTCCGGGGCGGGGGCTCTTTCCCCGCTTCGGGTTTCATCGTCAGAGGGTCCCTTCGCAGGGCGAGTCGGACATCGTTCACGAGACGACGTGAAAGCTCCTGGGCCTCAACTGCCTCCGCTAGAAGGCCCACGACGGCAACCGTCTCGCTATGGAGATCCAGCGACGTGATGATTGGAATCGTCTCAGAAGCCAGCTTTCTGACGTCGTCCCATTCTCCCAACTGCGAGTTGATGGTCATGAGATCGACAGAGACCAGACCGAAATATCTCATCTCTTCTGCGTCCTGGAACCGCGTCCGCGCGCTTGCGTAGAAGCGCTTCGCCCTCTGAAGGTCACCATGGAGTTCGCTTAGATCACCGTCGATCCAGTCAAGTTTGACGGTTCCCAGATCGTCGAGTCCGTGATTTAGTTGACGTGCCCGGTCCAGCTCTGTTGCGGCTATATCAGCTTTCCCGATTCGCACCAGGGTGTTGGCTAGGTTGCCTCGGATGGCAAATGCCAATTCTCTATCTTCTTCCTCATCGATCAGGCCGGCCGCTTCTTGAAGATCTTCCAGCGATTCGCTGAGCTTGCCTGCATAGCCGTGAATAGTCGCTCGTTGGATCAGCACTCGTGCTTCCTCTCGCGCCTGATCCGACTGCCGGAACAGTGAGCAGGAGCGGTTCAGATCTTCAGTGGCTGCGACGTAGTCGCGTTGGAACATCTTCAGAGTTCCTTTGAGGTTGCAGATAGTGGCCAACACCAGCGGGTCGGCCTGCGCTCTGGGCTGGGACCATTCACGATTCGCCTGCTCGAACGCCGCAGCCGCAGCCACAAAATCAAGCGCCAGCCCATAGGCGTTCCCAATCCACGCCCAGGCCAGTGCGCGCAGGTCGTGAATCCGCTCCCCGAAAATCTGTTCACTGTTTTCCAGGCTTACCAGCGCCAGTTCTGCCACCTCGATGCCTCGCTGACGGTTCCTGTGTCCTTCCCGGCGCGATACCTTGCGAAGCAGGTCGAAGAGCACCGTGGAGCGGAAGAGATACCGCCGCACCTGCTGGCACTGCTCCGAAAACGGCAGGCAGCAAATCTTCTGCCACAGTCCCTCGGCCTTCAACTCGTCATCGTGCGCACCGTCGACCTCGATCAGCGTCTGCGGCTCGGGACAACCTCTGATATGGATCCGCTCCTGTGCCGCCGGACAAAGCCGCATTATCGCTTCCACATAGCTAACCAGTTCGTCCGCATCCAGTAGGCCCCACCCAGCCCTGAGGGACGTCTCGAAGCCGACCATCGGGGGTGGCAACAGCTTGCGCTCCACTTCGGACGGCTTCAGGCCCTTGAGACGCCTGTAGGTATCGGTGAAGGTCGGAGGATAGGTGTAGCCGACCCTCGAACTGATCGCGGTAAGGGTGAGGTCGGTGGTCGCCATCAGAACGCTGGCGACGTCGATCCGGGCTTTGGCGATATAGACGGCGAGCGAGCTACCGGTAGACTCGGTAAACGCCGCCATCAATGCGGAATCATTGATTCTGGCTTTCTTCCATACCCTCGTTGCGTCGAGCGAGGGTTGGAAAAGCTTGCTAGCGACGATCGTGAAGACTTTCCTCAGAGAAGGTGGGGCCTTGGCGCGATCACGCTGGATGCGTGCCCTCGTTGCTTTCGCCACTGCCTTGAACGCATCTTGACTCGGGTCATCCCTGAACATAGGGTGATCATTGTACTGGGCAAAGCGTCTTGCTTGTCAACGGCCCCGCTACTGGCAGTCCGAGCTTCTTCAAGGTCGTGCAATCGTCTGCCTTCAGGCAGATGAGATTGAAATTCACCTCGCTCTGACGCCCCGGCAAGGACCCACTCGCAGGCCGCCGGTCGTCCGGATCGGATGCCGCCTTGACTCAGACAAGCGGCGGGCCGCTCCGAGGAGCGACCCGCCGGCAAAACATCACAGGGGATTACGATAGATCAAGCACCGTCGACCGGGGGCTCTGATGTGGCCTCCGGCGGCGACTCGGTGGCCGGGCCGGGCTCGGGCTCGGCCTCCGAAGTGCCGACAGGGGGTGAGGCCTCGTCGCTCGGAGAGGTGTCGTTGGAGACCTCCTCTTGCTCCGTGGCCTCACCGTCCGCCGGCTCGCGCTCGGTGCGACCGGGCCGGCTGGTGGACGGCCGCACCTTTTCCGCCAGGTCGACCTGGCCGACGTAGCGGCACAGATCCTCGAACTGGCGGGCGATGCGCAGGAAGACGTTGTCGTAGGCCGACGTCGCCTCCTTCTTCTGCGCCAACAGCTCGTCGATCTCGCGTTGGAGATCGTTGAGACTGTCGAGGGCAGCGCGCAGCTCGTCGCAGTGCGAGCTCAGTTGCTCGGCCTGGGGCACGAGATCGAGCGGCGCTTCGAACCGGGATGATCCCAGTGTCGGCTCCAGGTTCTCGCGCTGCAGCTTCGCCGCGACCAGATCGGCCTCTCGCAGCAGCGTCACGGGATCGCGCCCGTTCGGCGGCTCGAGGCCGACACCTTGCAGGTCGGGTCGGTCGAATTGACCGAGCACGGTACGCCTGAGCCCGACCATGAGGTCATCGATCGACGCGAAGTGATTGTCCCGTACCCGACGCAGCGCCGTGCGTTGCTCGTTGGCGTCGTGTAGGGTTCGGTCGATCCCGACCAGGCGATCGAGCGCGGCCTCGAGAGCTCTCGCGAACGCGACGATCAAGGGAAACACTGCGGGCGGCTGGTCTTCCTCCCGCAGGCTTGGCTGGACCAGGTCCAGCACTTGGGCGGCCACCTTCGGTCCCTGCTTCCACAGGGCCGAGAGCACGAAGCGACCGGATCGCAGACGTGAGGTGACCTCTTTCGACAGTTTGGCAGCCATAGCTTGCCTCCTTTCTTGCCCGGCAATGCCGGGCTGGTGAGTGGTATCACCGAGCGCCGCACCACCGGCACCCGGCGTCGTGGCCCGGTTCAGCACATCGCGTTGCCGCGCCACGAGAAGGAGAGTAGAAGCAAGGCAAGCCCCGTGCACGGACGGAAGGTTTTTGCAGAAACCGACCGAGCGGTCGGTGGATCCGAGAGCTTGGGCCAGGGGGCGTGGATCTTGACAGATGGCTCTGATTATCAGATTATATGATTATCATGAGAACTACGATCACAGCGACCCAAGCGGCCCGAAGCTTCTCGGACTTGTTGAATCGGGTTCGCTACCGTGGTGAGACCTTCCGGATCGTCCGAGGCGGTGAAGAGGTCGCGTTGCTCGAAGCGTCTCCGCGCCGGGAGGTTTCCCTGAGGGACCTGTTGAGCAGGATCCCATCTGAAGGGTCTAAGGATCCGAGCTTTGCTGACGATCTCGAGCAGATCCAGGCCGAACAGCCGACGCTGGGCGAGAACCCTTGGGCCTCCTGATCGATACGAGCGTCTTCATTCAGATCGAGAGGTCGGGCGAACAGCCCGATGCATTGCTCCAGTCGGTGGGTGAAGAGCCGGTGTTTTTGGCTGCCATCACAGCCTCGGAGCTGTTGCATGGTGTCCATCGGGCGAACAGTGCGGTGCGAAGAGAGCGTCGGGAGCGGTTCGTCGAAGCAATCCTGCAAGAAGTCCCGATCCTGCCGTTCGACCTGGAGATCGCTCGCGTCCATTCGCGTATCTGGGCCGATCTGGCAAGCTGCGGACAGATGATAGGAGCACACGATCTACTGATCGCCGCCACGGCGCTCGCTCGAGAACATCAGGTGGTGACTAGCAACGCTAGGGAGTTCGGCCGCGTCGAGGGAATCGACCTGAGGGTATGGCCGCAACCAGGCTGAGGTGAGGCTCGGTTATCGCGTCCGCGTCAGCGGCGCGTCTCGAACTGCATCGTTGCCACTCCGTTGCCTTTCCGTTGCCTGTTCGGCAGGATCCTGGCGGAGCCCGACGCTAGGGTGGTTGGGAACTTATGCCGGATCGCCGGCATTCCAACCCGCCCCTCGAGGGCACTCTAAAAGGAGATCGAGATGAAAGTCCTGAGCCAGGTCCTGGCAGGCCAACTCCCCGAACCCCTGGACATTCCCAGGCCCCACGAGACGGACCCCATCCCGCCGACCTAGGGCTCGCCAAGTAGTTTTCCGAACTCGACAATCGACGGATCCCCTCTCGCAGGGTTGGGTTGCTCCCCATGCTCTGCGGGAGGGGTATCTGGTTCAGCTCGGTTGAGCGGCGAGATTACCCGAGCCGTCGCGGTCGACCGCCCGGCAACTCCACCACGATTCCCGGCACCGGAACGATGAACGAGGTGCGGAGCCGCAGGAGTGCGGCGTGGGCCTTCTCGTTGTCGCGGCTGGCCTGCTGGATGACCCAGTGGACGCGCTTCTTCATTTCCGGCTCGTCCTGCAGGCGAGCCTTGCAGGCTCGCAGGAGGGTGAGGATTCGGCGCCGGCTGACATCGTGGACACGGCGGGCGAGCACCAGGCCGAGGTCGGCGGTGACGGCGACCAGGTGTTTGGCCGGAGCGTCGCGGCTCAGGTCGCCGCGGACGCGGTCGAGCCGATCGATGGCTTTGCGGAAGTCGCCCAGGCGGGCGTAGAGCTGGCCCTCGAGCCAGCGGTAGCGGGTGCGCACGACCGAAGCGTCGCGCCGGCCCTTGAGGCGCGGACGGAAGCGTTGAATGACTCTCAGCGCGCGCTCGACGTAGCGCCGCTCGGCGTGGCCCTGAAGGAAGCAGGCGATCAGTCCCAGAGTGTCGAGGAAGTAGCCACGAGGGGAGTCGAGCGACAGCTCCATCAGCGCGGTCGCGGCGGCGTCCAGGGCGCGGTCGGGCTCACCCTGGAAATGATGCTGGATGCCGCGCAGGAAGCAGCGTCGCCCGAGCGCGTCGCCCCGGGCGTTGTCCCCCAACTGACGTAAAGACCGGTCGAGGGCGAGGCCCGCCGCATGGGGGACGAAATCCTCGACCAACAGATCTCCCTGGCGCCGATACCACTCGCTCGAGCAATGGCGGCAACAGGCGAGAGCCGTAGGGCGGTAGCCTTCCAGCGTCTGCGCCGCCTCGGCGCGTTGCTGTCGTGCAATGAGAGAGTGGACGACGACACCGGTGGCGTCATGCATCAGATGGACGTCGCCGATCCTCTCCGCCAACTCCACCGCATATCCGGCATACTCCGCCGACTCGTCCGGCGCCTCCAAGGCTTTGCCGTCGCACAGGTCGAGAAACTCGCGGCAGAAGGTCGGCTTGAGGCAGCGTGGATCACGCAGCACCGAGGCCGGGTCGCGCTCCGCGGTGGTGAGGAGTCGGCGATGGCGCGTCTTGCGGCGGGTCTTCGACCGCCGAGATCGACCCTGCCGCTTCGGTCGATTAGGTTGATCGGTGGCTTGCACGGTGCCTCTTCCCCCGGACGGATGGTGGCGAGGTCGCTCCGACCCTGCATCGATGACGAGCAAAGCGTGAGTTTCGCCAATCACGGGAGAAATTCTATCAGAGATTTCTCTTTATTGCGAGTGTAAACTGCTTTTGCAGAAATCGACCAGGTGGTAGGTTGGCGAATTTGCTATGCCTCTGGTCCTTATTGTCCGTGCGGCATCCACACAAGCGTTCTAGGATTCCTAGAACGCTTGTGCGGCGTCCCCAGAGGCGTTCTAGGATTCCTACAACGGCCGTGTGCCAGGCCCAGAAGCGTCCAGGGAATCCCCAGACGGCTGTGGGTCGTCCACAGGAGCGTTGTGGGATTTCTACAACGGCCGCGGGTTGACCGCAGGAGCGGTCCAGGATTTCTAGAACGGCCGTGTGTCAGCCACGGAAACGTTCCAGGATCTCTACAACGGCCGTGCGGCGCCCACAGAGGCGTCCGAGGATTTCCGGAGCGGCTGTGTGGCAGCCGCAGACGCGTTGCGGAGTTTCTAGAACGGCTGTGCGGGAAGCCCGCGAGCGTCACAGGACTTCTGCAAGGCCTGTGCGCTGGCCGCGGGAAAGATCCGACTAGGGCCAGGGGCACGTGTGATTCGGGCGGAGGCGCTGCGCTGCGCGAGCCCTCCTCGACAAAAACTGAAGGCTTCGACGACGCTTCCTGGACGAGCCTTGCCCTACTCTGATTTCGGTCGATCCGATGCGACCACCCGAGCCGGCCCCGCGGTTGCCGCTTCGACCGAACTCGTCACCGCGCCGGCCAATCGTTCTCGATTTCTCCAGGAGGACCCATGCAACGACTCACACAGACCCCGGCGCCTGCCGGTCTCTTGGTGCGCTGCCGATTATCAGCCTGGTTCGGTCTTCTCTGTTGGACCGGCCTGACGGGACTTGTTGCCCAGGGCCACGCGCAGACACTTCCCGACAACATCGACATCTCGGTAACGGCCAACGGTGTCGTGCCGCTGCCACCGAATGTCGATCCGGTTTTCAGCAACGTCTTCGATCGCTACACCAAGCTGGTCGCTCCGAACGGCCAGGCGATCCACTTTCTGATCCAGAGCCAGGTGACCGACGAGATGGCAGCTCGCGCCCGCGAGGTCATGCGCTTCTATCTGACCAATGTACCGGGGTCGCAATACGGGGCGAACAAGGCTGCGGTGGCCAACGCCATGGGCAGCCGCGAGGCGACGCTGGTGTACTTCAATACCGAGCAGGCCGCGCAACAGGCTCTCGACGGTCCCCTGGGCCAAGCCAACATTTTCGGCCAAGACCTATATGCCACGGAGTCGGTGGTCGAGGGCAGTGCTGCCTACCTCGACAACTCGATTCGCGACGCGACCCTGGAGGAGGTCTTCCACTTGGTGCACGGCGCAGGTATTCAACCGGCCTTGCCTGCCTACCACGCCGAGATGACGGCGGCGAAGCAAGCCGCGAAGACCGCCGGCAAGTGGACGCCTCCGCCCGATCTGCCCGTCGCCGACGAGGTCTTCGAGTACATCATCAGTGTCATCGACGTGTACTACGGCTATTGGGCGCACAATCCCGATGGTGACGGCACCTCGTTCGGGGGAGAGTACGCTTACCACACGCGAGCCTCGGTGCAGGCAGGCGACCCCGCCGGCGTCGCCTCGATGCGCAAGTTCCTGCCGGACGTCTTCACCGCCGACCTGCGGCTAGCGGCGGCCTTCGACGGCTCTTTCACTCTCGACTTCGATCCGGCGAGAGAGTACACCCACAAGTCTCGGTACTTGACTGACATCAGCCTGTCGGGGTTGAGTCCCAGCGGCCTCGTTGGCAACGCGATGGACAACTTTCTGCAGGGTAACCGCGGCGACAATGTGATCGCTGGCGGTCCCGGCACCGACACCGTGACCTTCGCTGGCCCGCGAGCAGAACACGTCGTGCTCTGCGACGGTTCCGATCTCACCGTCGACGATACGGTCGCCAACCGCGACGGAACCGATTCGTTGTCGTCGATCGAGCGCCTGCGTTTCAGCGATCAAACGATTGCCGTTGCCGAGGTCTGCGCCCAA
>JBCCGX010000446.1:0-7759 GCA_039029035.1 Acidobacteriota bacterium
GTCGAGCGACCGGTCCAGCGCCTCAACTGGGATCCGGTGCAGATCGAGAAGGGCGGCTACAAACACTTCATGCTCAAGGAGATCCACGAGCAGCCGCAAGCGCTGCAGGATACTCTGGCGTCGCGCGTCGATTTCGAGCTCTGTCAGGTTGGATTCGAGCATTTCGACATCACGGACGAGGATCTCGGGCAGATCGAACGCATCCACCTGCTCGCCTGCGGTACCTCGTGGCACGCCGCCCTGGTGGGCAAGTTCATGATCGAGGAGCTGGCGCGGATCCCGGTCGAGGTCGACTATGGCTCCGAGTATCGCTACCGCGATCCGATCGTCGACGAACGCGTGATGGCGATCGGTATCTCCCAATCCGGCGAGACCGCCGACACCCTCGCCGCCATGGAGGCGACCCGCGAGCGCGGTGGCCGTCTGGCCGCGGTGTGCAACGTGGTCGGCAGCCAGGCGACGCGAATCAGCGAGGGCACCCTCTACACCCACGCCGGCCCGGAGATCGGCGTCGCCTCGACCAAAGCCTTCACCACCCAGCTCGAAGCCCTTTACTTGCTGGCCCTCTACCTGCGCCAGGTTCGCGGTCTGGGCATCGACAACGCCCACCTGGAGGCCCTCGCCCACGTGCCGCAGGCGGTCGTCGACGCCTTGGCGCAGGAGAAGCACATCGCCCGCATCGGCCGGCGCTACCACCGCGCCAGCGACTTCCTCTACCTCGGCCGGGGGATCAACTATCCTGTCGCTTTGGAGGGCGCTCTCAAGCTCAAGGAGATCTCCTACATCCACGCCGAAGGCTACCCAGCCGGTGAAATGAAGCATGGGCCCATCGCCTTGATCGACGAAGATCTACCCGTGGTCGCCATCGCCACGGGCGATCGGGTGGCCGAGAAGGTGCGCAGCAACATGGAGCAGGTCAAGGCACGTGACGGCGTGGTGATCGCCATCACCGACCGCGACGCCAAAGAGCTCTCCAGCGTCGCCGACGAGGTCATCGAAGTGCCGCGCATCGCCGAGCTGCTGCAGCCGATCGTCAACGTCATCCCGATGCAGATGCTCGCCTACACCATCGGCGTGCGGCGCGGTTGTGACGTCGATCAGCCGCGCAACCTGGCGAAGAGCGTGACCGTCGAGTAGCCCGCGCCCGGAAGGGCAGAGGCACGGCCCTTTTATCATTTCTACTGGCATTGATTGAGGCTCGAGCCTCCCCCCGCCTAGTGGGTCAGAGATCGCCGGAGAGCGATCTCAAACAATCCGCCCGCGACCATCCAGCGGTCAATGCGGGCCTCCAACTAGGAAGGGCTTACCTCAATGCACCGAACACATCGAGCATCTTCACCCCAACACCGGCCTCCCGCCGATCCGCGACCCAGACTTGCCCACTCACCCCATGAGGGCTTTCGTACGGTCCTCGGCACCTTGGCCGTCGCCACCTTTCTGACGCTCGGCGCCGGGGCCACGCAGGCCCAGCTCCTCGATCGTTCTGGGACCTGCAACCTGGCGCGCAACGCCGCTTTCGAATCGGTGACGCTGGCGCCGGTGGCGGTCCATCACTGGTCACTGGAGGTCGACTCTGGGGCCGGCTCACTGAGTCTCCAGACCTACCCAGAACCCGTTCAATCCGGCGACCACGCCGCGCGAGTCACCGTCAGCCAACCGGGCGACCTCTACCTGAGCACGGCCGAAGGGGGCTTCACCAGCATCCGAGTCCTCGCCGATACCGAGTACCGGCTGTCGGTACGCCTGCTCAGTGACTACGGCCAGCAGGCGCAAATCGCGGTCGCCGAATGGGCGCCCCACAGCACCACCCCGACGGTGGTCAAGATCCTCGACACCGGCGGCGGTAGCGGCGAGTGGGCGACCCTCGAAGGGTCCTTCACCACCGAGACGACCACGCGCACCGTTTCGCTACGCCTGCTCCACGCTCTCGACGCTGGCGACTTCACCTGGGACGATCCGATGCTCGCCCGAGTCAAGACCGACGAAATCTGCGTCGACTTGCGCCACCACCGTGCCCAGACGACGCCAGGATTCAAAATGTGCGGTCCGTGGATCAATGTCGGGGGCGTGCAGAAGAGGTGGTGCCACGACGCGGAGAAGTCGATCCTCGACGAGCTGGTTCGAACGACGGCCCTGTTTGCCTTCCCGGATACCTTCGAGCGCGGCAACTTCGGCGTGCTCCTGCACAACGGCACCAACGACCTCCGCCTCGGCATCCACAAGAACATCGATATGACCGCCGGCTCGCGCTGCTTCGCCAACCCCGGCAAGCCTTGCGGCCCATCGGGTGGCGCCAACGCCCACTTTCCGCCGCATGCCCTGCGCATGATCTCAGAGCTACCGGTCATCGACCTCGGCACCGTGCCGCCATCGGTCTACAACCAGGGCACGGTGACCCCAGGCGCCAAGCTGGATCACAATTGGCAGGACTTCGACGTGCGGTCTTTCGATCCGCAGACCGGTGCGCAGACCAACTTCATCGGCAACATCAATCGCCGGCAGTGGGCCTTTGTCGCCGCCAGCATCGACTTCGGCGGCGATCTCGGCGTACAGCACAACGTGCTGGTGATCGAAGAAGAACAGATCTCCGGCTCCATCGATCCGACGACATTCGGCGGCGGCAAAAACCTCGAACGCTACTGGTTCGTCCGCGGTTTCGGCCGCGCCGGCCAAACCGTGTGGAAAAACACCGCCTGCGCCGCCAATCCCAGCGCCGCGACCTGCAACGGCACCTACGACACCAACCCCGGGGGCCTGCTCGACTTCCCCTACTTCGGCGCCAACGACACCGACTTCTCGGCCCTACCGCCGGTCGCCCCGTTCAACATCGTCAACTGGTGGCTGCGCTAGCGCCCAAGAAGGGCCTTTCCTACGCTTCTCGCCGACAGGAAAGTCTTTTCGCCACCCGAAGTGTCCTTCCCCATCGTGGGGGAAGGTCGCTTCGAGGCCGCGCCTGACCATCCTTGAAGCGTAAGGGGATCACATCCCCCACGCCGTCGTACCGCCGGATTCGAAGCCGTCGGCGAAGATCGCAGGATCGATCGCGGGCTTGCGCTCTAAGGCCAGGGTCCAGCCGGGGTTGGCACCCTCACCGGCGTAGGCGCCGCGGAAGGTGCCGGGGCGGGAGACGCTGTTGAAGTCGCGGTTCCAGTCTTCGTAGATGGAGAGACCGGAGAGGTCGATGGGGGTACCGCCCAGGGTGCCGGGCAGGGGGAAGAGATCGAGGCGATCGGTCGGCCCGGTGAGCTGCCCGCCCGGGTTGACCAGGTAGCTGGCGGCGGCGCCGTAGCTGTCGGCCACGTTGTCGGTCTGCTCCCCGCCGGTGAGTGGCATTGCGGCGAAGACGGCGTTGCCAGTGACCTCCTGGGTAAAGCTGGCGAGGCCGCCGACGACCTGCAAGCCGGTGGTGGAGGCCACCACAGTGTTTTGGAACAGCCGGATACGTCGCGGATCGTCGTTGTGCGGCTGGATGTGCAGTGCCGGGCCGAAGTCGTTGAGCAGCAGATTGCCGTAGAAAATGACATTGCCTTCGCCCTGAAACAACGCCTCGGTGGGGTTCTGGTAGAAGACGTTGCCGTAGATCAGGTAGTCGTCATCGGTCCCAGGATTGCTCAGCGGCCAATGGCCGACCAGCAGGTTGGGCCGGGCGTTGCCGCCGACGGCGCCGCCATTGGCCTTACTGAAGACGTTGTGGCGGATGATCGTGGTGCCGGAGGCCGGCTGGCCGAGCGTCGTCTCACGCTGATTCTGATGCTTGATCTGCAGGTTGTAGCCCACCGTATCGACGATCAGGTTGTGCTCGATCAGGCCGGCGACGAAAGAATCTTCGCCATCGGAGTTGCCGAGATAGATTCCGGTGCCGGCGCCTTCGATCACGTTGCGGCGAATCACCCAATTCCACACGGGGCATTTGGTGTTGACGCCGACGATCTGCTGGTTGGCGCCGTGGCCACGGATGAGGAGATCCTCCAGCGTGAGATGGTGCACCTGATCCGAGGTGCTCTCGGCCTTGACGCCGTCGCCGAGGCGGCCATCGCCATCGAGCTCCAACTGGCGGATCACCAGGTAGCTCGCGTTGGACAGGCTGACGGTGTTGCAGCAGTCGCGGCCGGTGAAAATCGCCGGTGCACCACTGGCCGGGCCTTCGATCACGATGCAGCGATCGGGCTCACCGTGTAAGCCATTGATCGGTAGACCGTCCGCGTAAGTGCCGGGCCCGAGCCGCAACAGGTCGCCCGGAACCAGGGTATCGAGCAGCGCCCGGTAGCTCGCCGGATCGGCATCGAGAATGCGCTCCGGCACCGTGCCGGCGCAACCGCCGACGTCGCCCGCCGTGGTCGCTTCGAGTGGTACGGTAACGACCAAGAGCAACACGCTGAGCCAGCTGATTCGCATGAGGCCCATTATATAGACAGCCTGCTATGCAGCTTGTGCAACAGGTCGTTCAGGTCACGCAAGCGCTATGGCGTAAGCGGACGACTCGATATAGCCTTCGCCCATGCCCGCGATCGACTTCGACAAAGCACTCAATGACGATCAGCTACCGGCGGTTACCCACGGCGAGGGGCCGCAGCTGGTGCTGGCCGGGGCCGGGTCTGGCAAGACTCGGGTGATCACCTATCGGGTCGCCTGGCTGGTGGAGCGGCGCGGGGTGGACCCGGCGCATATCGCCGCGGTGACCTTCACCAACAAGGCCGCGGGGGAGATGAAGGAGCGCATCGAGGGGCTCCTGGGGATGTACCCTCTGCCGGCCTTCGTCGGCACGTTCCACCGCTTCGCTTTGCGCTTGCTACGCGCCTACGGCCCACGGGTCGGCCTGTCGCGCGATTTCGCGATCTTCGACTCGAGCGATCAGCTGAGCGCGCTCAAAAAGGCGATGAAGGCAGCCGAGCTGCCGACTGACGCCTATCGTCCGCAGTCTCTGCTGGCTGCGATCTCTTCAGCCAAGAACCGGCTGTTGGAGCCGAGCCAGTTCGAGGCCGAAGCGGAGGATTTCTACAGCCGAACCGTCGTTGCGCCGGCCTACCGCGGCTATCAGAAGCTGTTGCGCGAGGCCGGCGGGATCGACTTCGACGACATGCTGCGGTTGTCGGTGAAGCTGCTGCAGACCGACGCCGAGCTGAAGCGCCGCATCCAAGGTCGCACGCGCTACCTCCTGGTCGACGAGTTCCAGGATACGAACCATGCGCAGCTACAGCTGATTCACCAGGTCAGCGCCAGCCCTTCCGGTCAATCGGGCGGCAATCTGACCGCCGTCGGTGACGAAGACCAGGGCATCTACCGTTGGCGCGGCGCCGAGCTCGACAACATTCTCGATTTCGAGGGGACCTTTCCTGGCGCCACCTTGCGCAAGCTGGAACGCAACTACCGCTCGACCCAGAACATTCTCGACGCCTCCGGCGCGGTGGTGGAGAACAACGAGAAGCGCCGCGGCAAACGCTTGTGGACCAGTGCCGGCGCCGGCGAGCTGCTGACTCTTTACCAGGCACGCGACGAGATCGACGAAGCCCGCTGGGTAACCAACGTTCTACGCGACTTGGAAGCCCAGCATCGGCTCTCCGGCATGGCGGTCCTGGTGCGCACCAACGCCCAGACCCGCGCCTTCGAAGATCGCTTCTTACGCCAGGACGTCGCCTACCAGCTGGTCGGCGGGGTGCGTTTCTATGAACGCCTGGAGATCAAGGACCTCATCGCCTACCTGCGCTTCGCCCGCAATCCACACGACGCACTGTCGCTCGAGCGGATCATCAATCGGCCACCGCGCGGTATCGGCCGCAAGACCTTCGATGGACTCCAGTCTCTAGCGGCGGCCGCCGATCGGTCGACCTGGGAAACCCTGCTCGAAGGCGATCTCTCTTCGATTCCCTCGCGCGGTGCCCGAGCCCTCGAACGCTTCCGCGACATGATGCGACCAACCGTCGAGGAAGCTCGCGATCTACCGCTTCCGGCCCTGTTCAATCGCTTGCTGGAAGCCACCGGTTACCTCGACCTCTTCGACGACGACAACGACGAGGACCAGGAACGGGTCGCCAACATCCAGGAGCTACGCTCAGGCATCCAGGAATTCACCGAAGGGCATGGCTACGGCTCCACTGAGGAGGATCTGCTCACAGCCTTCTTGGACCACGTCTCCCTGGCCAGCGACACCGACGCGCTACGTAAGAAGCCCGGTGTGACGTTGACGACGCTACACAGTGCCAAAGGCCTCGAGTTCCCGGTGGTGGTGGTTGCCGGGTTGGAAGAGAATGTGCTGCCACACTTCAATGCCCAGGAGATCCCCGAGAATCTCGAAGAGGAACGTCGCCTGCTCTATGTCGGGATGACCCGGGCGGAGAAGCGGCTCTTCCTCACCACCTGCCGACGGCGGCGGATCGCCGGCAACTACCAAGACCAGGAGCCGTCGCGATTCCTGGTCGAGATTCCCGACAAGCTGCTCGAGACCGAAACCAGCCCGGAACTTTTCGGCTCGCAACGGCCGTCCTGGGATCGGCCACGCTCCAGCTATGGGCCGCCAGGCCGCTCGCGACCCGGCCAAGGGAGGCCTTCCTGGGAGCGGCAGATCCAGTCCCGGCAGGGGCACGCCAGGCCCAAGCCCTCCTTTGGGCAACCGGCATCCCAGCCTGCCAAGCCCAAAATGTCCGGCACCGAAGCGATCAACAACTTCTTTGGCCGCCAACCCGGCGAGAACGCCGCGCTGCCTTTTGAAGAGCCCTCACCCTCCCTCACTGTCGTGCCCGTCGACGAGCCGACCCCCACTGCAAAACGCCTCAAACGCGGCAGCCGCGTGCGCCACGCCACCCTCGGCAACGGCCGCATCCTCAATCTCGAAGGATCCGGCGATGACATGCGGATCATCGTCTACTTCGACAGCAAGGGCCGCAAAAAACTGCTGGCCAAATACGCCCAGCTGGAAGTGCTCTGACAGCTCATTGGTGCTCCGACTGGACTGCTCGGGCGGCTGCCGGATGGGAAGCGGTTCGAAGATGAGGCGTTAGCCTCCGGTCGGCTGGAAGGGCCAAAAGACCGGAATCAGGAAGGTCGCCAGAATCCAGAAGAGAATGTTGAGCGGCGCCCCGAAGCGGGTGTAGTCGAGAAAGCGGTAGCCGCCGGCGCCGTAGACCATCAGGTTGGTCTGGTAGCCCATCGGGGTCATGAACTCGGCCGAAGCGGCGTAGCAGACAGCGAAGAGGAAGGGCCGCGAGTCGACGCCCAGAGATGGGCCCAGGGCGAGGGCGATCGGGGCGACGATGATCGCCGCCGCGTTGTTGGAGACCATCTGGGTCAGGACCGAAGTGACGAGGTAGATCGTCGACAGGGCGACGTAAGGGGCCAAGTGCGGCGGCGCCCAGGAGATCACGGACAGGATGCCGGAAGCGACGAAGTCGGCCGTACCGGTCTTGACGAACGCTTGGCCCACCGGCACGAAGGCGGCGATCAGGAAGATCACCGACCAGTCTATCGAGCGATACGCATCTTGCGGCTTCAAGATGCCGAGCAGGAGTAGCAACACCGAGCCGACGAGCACACCGGCCGAGATCTTCATCCAGCCGAGCGCCGCGAGCGTGATGACGGTCGGCAAGATCAGGAAGATCAGCCACCAGAGTCGACCGCGGCGCAGGGCGACCTCCTGCTCGGAGAGCACCAGAAGATCTTCCGAGGCCCGTAGCTTGTCGAGCTTGGAGCGCGGGATCAGGACGAGCAGTGAATCGGTGTAGCGCAGCTGCACGCGGGCGACCTTCTTGCGCAGCACGGCGCCGAC
>JBCCGX010000447.1:0-7732 GCA_039029035.1 Acidobacteriota bacterium
CCTGGGATCTGGAGACAGAGAGTGAGCCAAGGGTTCTCAGAGGCCATCGCCTGGCGGTCAATCGAGTGAGGTTTGCCGATGGGGGGCAGCGGTTGATTTCGGCCAGTGACGATGGTAGCGCGCGGGTGTGGCCCTTGAGCCAACCCACTGCTGAGGCGCTGGTCCTGAGCCACGGCGCCGCGGTGAACGATGTGGTTTTCAACCCGGTCGAGGACACCGTCGTGACGGCGAGTGACGATCGCACCATCTCCCTCTGGCCGACCCGTAGCGACCAGTTGGCGCGAGAGATCTGCCAGTTGGTTTCGCGCAACCTGACACGCCAGGAATGGAGCGAGCTGCTTCCGATGGAGAGCGCTTACGAAGCGACCTGCCCCGGCTTACCGAGTGGTTAGGCTGTCCGTAGCTGGTGTCCAAGCCCTGCGCCGCTGCTGTCGATCGACAGGGTGCCAACCCACGAAGCCACGACGAGCCGCAGTCGGCGGGGTCAGTGCCTCGACAGCTCCTCGAGGTGACGCGCTTGCTCCAAAAGGCGGCGCAGGGGCCGCTTGCCCTGAGCTTCGGCCAGGGCAGTCTGCAACAAGGTGATGGCAGCATCGAAATCACCGCGGTCGAGGTGGAGCTCGGCAAGCCGGATCCAGGCTTCTCTCTTGTGCGGTTGCTCCTCGATCAAGCGTCGGTAGATCCGCTCGGCGTCAGCAAGCCGATGGAGATCCTGATAGTAGCCCGCTAGCACCCTGCGGGCTCGGGCTCGGGTGCCAGGGTTGGGAGCGTGCTCTATCGCCTTCCGGTAGGCGGCGACAGCGGGATCGGCCTGTGCCTGCCGCCGGAGGTGAACGGCTCGCAGCCGGTACACGAGATAGGCGTCGTCCGCGGTGATCTCCGAGTCTGCGACCTGTGCATCGACCCACTCCGGCGTCCAGGTCTCCGGTGGCTTGCGGAATCGTCTGGGCAATGCTCTGCCTGAGTACTTCTTTTCCAGGTAACCGAGCGCCGTTCGCTTGAAGCGTTCGGCAAGCCTGAGCGCTGCGATCCACTCCTCGGCCTCCGCTATCCGCGGCGGGCGGGTCCGGGCCAGAAGCCGCAGGACTCCGCAAGCCGGCGCTTCGAGAGAGAGTTTCGTGCGATACGCCGCGGCAAAGGCCGGCGGCGGCAGGCGCAACAAGTCGACGGTTGCCCGCGGGTAGTTGCGCGTACTCCGTGGCACGAGCTTCGACTGAGGCGAATCGCAGAACACGACATAGTCACTGGCGAGCAGACGGTGCAGAGCGTAGTCCGTGCCCCAGGCCGAGCTGCCGACGTTGACTATCTTGAGCTTCGACCCGGGCGAGTCGCGGGCCGCATAGTATTCGAGCCGATCCGGCCGGTCGACCGCGAGCGCCAGCACCTGACAGTCGTTATCCCGACATCGCGAGTCGTCGAGGATGCTGCGGGTCACCTGGGAGAGCGGCAAGGGGTCCGTCGGATCGGCGGGGAAAGGACAGAGCGCGGTCGTCGTCCGCGATTCACAGGGATCCCGGCCAAGAGGGGCTCCCAGCCACCGGGCGACCGGCTCGAGGTGGCTAGGGAGGCCCCAAGTCACCAGGGAGAAATTGAACCCGGCGGTCGCTAGGACGACGCCGGCCAGGGTCGCCACGATCCACTTCCTTCGCAGCTCGAAAATCCACCAAACGCTGAGCACAGCAGCGGCTGGGGCGGCCAGTGTAAAGAACCACCATACCGGCAGCGGATAGTAGCTCAGGACGATGTAGGTGATCACCAGGATGACGGCCAGCGCTCGTGCCGGACGGTTGGCTCTGAAAATGACGGCGACCAGACCTGCGATAAGAGCCACTACCAGCACTGTCGAGAGTACGGCGGGCGCGGTCTTGGCATACCACCAGAAAGAGGTCTCGATCCCTGGGAATCCGAAGGTTGGGGCGCCGTCGCCTCTCGACGCGTCGATGACCCGGCTCAGCTCGCTTTGGATGCGATGGCCGGCGAGGACGTACCAGACCGACGAGGTCACGGCGACCAGCAGTGCCGCCGGCACCAGGCCGCGAAGGAGGAATGGATCACGCAATCGTCGCGCCAACCACGGTAAGACATTACCCGAGCGGCCGGGGCAGCGAGGAGAGCCCTGAAACAGCCACACGTACCCCCCGAAGAGGAGGGATATCGGCGCACCCATCCAGGTGAAGTGAGGGTGGGTCATGACGCCCAGGCAGAGGCTCGCGCCGAGAGCCCAGGCGGCATGGATCGAGCGGCTGCGCAACAACCACAAGACTGCCTGAAGCCAAACTGCAGAGCAGGCCGCCAGGCCGGCGTATGGCAGGTAGGAGCGCGCCATGTGAACCACTGGTGGGTAGCTGAGCGCAACGGTCGCGGCAACCAGACCCACCCGGCCGTCCTTCACCGTCCGGCCCAGCCCCCAAGTCGAAACCGCAAGCAGAACGACGAAGAGTAGGTTGACGACGGTCGCCGCGTCCTCCGAGGGACCGAGGGCCAAGACGACCGGGATCGTCAAGAGCTGGTAGAGCGGCGGGCGGCCATAGTGGCTCAACTCGGCGAGCGCCGCGTCGAGATCGCCAATTGGGCGATCCGCCACCGTATCGATGAAGTTCAGGAGCCGGGTGAGGTAAACGTAAGAGTCGTTGAGCAGCGCTGGCGACGCGTCGGTCTGGATCCAGATGCGATCAGCGGTCGCTACCGCCAAGATCAGCGCGGTCAGGGCGATCAATTCCCAACGCCGGACCGGTCGGCGATGCATCGGCCGGTCTCCCGCCAGCTCCGCGACGGTCTCGGGGGTCTTGGCGTTTGCCGCAGGCTCGAATCTCATCGAGTTCGTCTCGAGACGCTAGCCAAGGCGTTCCAAGATTTGGGCAGCGGCGGCCTCGCCGCCCTCTGCCTCTCCGGTGTTTTGCCGCGGCTGTTCGAGCAGCGGTTCGATCTCGTCGAGCCACTGCCAGGCGGCGAAGGCTCGAGGGTCGATTCGGTGGTGCGGCAAGTGGCGCCGCACCCAGGCTTCCAGACGTGGCGATTCTGGAAAGGTGGGGCGCGGCACGTAGCCGAACGGTACGCCGGCGCGGTGGACCTCGGCGACGGTGCTATAACCCAGCTTGCCGATCACCGCGTCAGCGGCGAGCACCAGGTCGGGATGATAGAAGTCGGAGCGGTGGGGCAGGAGGACGGCCCGGTGATGGTGCTCGATCGTTCTGCTGGCGCCCGGCACGACGAGCCAGCGCTCGCGGCCACTCCTTGCCGGTGTCTTAGCGAGTCGCTCCTCGATGCCGGCGTAATCCCATTCGATACCGCCCATCGTGACCATCACCAGCGAGGCCTCCTCAGGGATGCCGAGGCGGCGGCGGACGGTGGCGCGATCGAGACGCGGCGGTCGACTGATCGGGCCGACTCGAGTTGCGCCGCGGATCGGTTGGCATAGGGGTTCGGTTTGAATCCGTAGGCGGGCCGAGTGAAAGGCTTTTTCGAGCTCGTCGGCGATCTCGGCCAGCTCCGGTTTCTGCGCCAGGTAGCCGCGATAGATCCAATCCCAGGTAAAGTTCTCGATCAGCACCGACGGCAGGCCGCACCGGGCGGCGACCGCCAGGCCGATCGGCGCGATGTCGCACAGGACCAGGTCGCAGCCCATCGTGGTGACGAGGCGCGCCAACGGGTCGAGCCGCTCGTTACCGAAGGGCACCCAGGACCGCAACTGGTGGATCGTCTCGTCGAGATCTTCCTCCAAGGAAGAAGCCTGTATCAGGCCGAGGTCGGTTGCCACCGGGTGCGCGGTGACGGCGCGGTCTAACGACTGCTCGAAGAACCAATCCGGCGCAGTGGTCAACAGTTCGAATTCTGTCTCCGGGGCCTGGCGCCAAAGGGCGTCGATCACGCCGCAAGCGCGCGCCGCATGGCCGAAGCCATGCGCCGAGATGAAGTAGGCGATTCTCAAGCTTCGACGGCCGTCGGCTCGGTGCGCGGGCTGCGGGGCCTGGCGGAGGCCGCGGGAGCTGCCTCGGTCACTGCGAGACAGGCCGCACAGGTCAAGACCAGGGTGATCCACAACAGATCAGCGAGCAGCAGGTGAAGGAGCTGCATCCACACCGGCGCCAGGAGAATGATGTTGACCGCGCCAGCCGTGACCTGGACGAAGATCAACAGGTTGAGCCTATTAGCGTAGCGCCGGACGGTGGGTTGGCCACGGGTCTTGCGCAGGGTGGCGATGAAGTGGAGCAACAGGAGGCTAACGAGCACCGCGATCACCGGATGGGAGATCCGCAGCTGGATCAACACGTGGGAGGTCGGCGAAAGATCTTGCTGAATGGCCTCGCCGAGACTGGTGGCCGGGAAGAGGGTGTCGCCGAGGGCGGCCACCGCGCCGCTGATGCCGATCAACAGGGTGCCGACCAACGAGGCCACGACCAGTCGCAGTCGATGGCCGTGCCCGCGCAACTCGATGGACGGGCCGCCGCCGGCCCAGTAGGCGGTCACGGTGTTCGCCGCGAGGAGGAAGAAGGTATTGCCCAGGTGGACGGCCATGAACAGCGCCCGTGCCATCGATTCGTTGTCAGCGACGAGTTCGAAGAGGACGATTCCAGCGCCGATCGCCGCTTCACCGAGCATGAAGCCGAGCGTCCACGCCGCGGCGCGCCGCACCCGATGCCCCGAGCCGTAGAGGCGCCGTGCCCACACCGCGAGGACCACGACGAGGATCAGGGCGATACCGCTGGTCAGCCGATGGGTGAGCTCGATCAGGGTCTCGACCGAGGGCGAGCGCGGGATGATCTCGCCGTTGCAGGTCGGCCAGTTGTTGCCGCAGCCGGCCCCGGAGCCGGTGGCCCGGACGAAGGCACCCCATAGGATGACCGCCAGGTTGGTGGCGAGCACGGCCCAGGTGAAGCGGGTGAATCGACTCTCGGACATCACGCCGAGGACTCTACGCCATGACTACCGGGCAGGCAAGCGGCTGGGGCGGGTCGCGGTGCCGGCGGTTTTCCGCTAACCTCCGTGGTATCTTTCGATGACGTGATACACGACATGGACGGACGACGAGCGTCGAGGGTTCATTCTGGGAGGCCCCTCGATCTTGTGAGGACTGACGGAGAAACCGGTTTGCGAGGCGAGCGATGAGCATCAACGGCGTGCTCGAAGACCTGGCGCTGTCCGACGTCTTGCAGTTCGTGCACTTGAGTCGGCGGACCGGAACGCTCTATCTGTGGCGTTCCGACGACCGGCGTGCCGAGATCGGCTTCCACGACGGCCACATCGTCAGCGCCTGGTCGCCCGGCCACCGTCGTCTCGGTGATCTGCTGATCGCTGCCGAGATCATCAATCAAGCAACGCTGGACTCGGCCCTGGGCGTGCAGAAGCAGGAGGGCGGGGACCGGACCCTCGGTCAGATCCTTCTCGCGGAAGACGCTGTGACCCGCGAAGACATCCACCAGGTGATCAAGGAGCAAGTCCACGGCACGATCTTCGATCTTCTGACCTGGCGCTACGGCAGTTTCCACTTCGAGGTCGACGAGTTGCGGCCGATCGACGATATCGGCCTCGTGCCGGGGGAACTGCTCGACGACCTCGACCTCAACACCCAGATGGTGCTGCTCGAAGCGGCGCGCCACTTCGACGAACAGCCGGCTCAGGTCGAAGCTTTGGAGCCGGAGGACAGCGAAACCAGCTTGCTCGATCGGCGACTCAAGGTGGCTGGCTTCAGACGCGGGACACCGGAAGGGGAGGAGCGCGACGGGGAGAGGCTGGCCGATGGGGTGCTCGACGGCGCCGGCGAGTCGCCCCAGATGCCCCCGGCCAAGACAGCACCCGAGCCGGTGCGCTTCCAGGTGGTGAGCCAGGATCGCCGCTTGCTGACCACCCTACAACAGGAGCTGGCCAGTGATCTGGCGCGGATCGTCGTGGTGCGCGGCCGCGAGGCTGGCAACCGGGTTCCGGGGGAGAACGCCTCACCGATCGTGCTCTTCGACCTGCGGGATGGCGACGCGGCGATCGATGACATTGCCTCCTTGGCGCGGACCCGGCCCGCTGCGCCGGTCATCGCCCTGGTGGGTTCCGAGGAGCAGAGTGTTGAAGCCTACACCGCAGGTGCTGTCGCGGTTTTCGCCGAGGGCGCGGCGGCGCTCACCGCCTGTTGTGCCAACCTCGCTCGGACCGCGCAACAAGCCCAGCCTCAGGTGGCTCTCGGCTTTACCGGCCAGGGCGGTTTTCGGCATTTCCGCCGGGTGGTTTATGACGTCCGCTCAGGCCTCCTGTCGGCGACCATGGCGCTCAACCTGATGCACGTGATCTCGGAGTCGGTCGAGCGCGCGGTCCTTTTCCTGGTCCAGGGCGACGATCTGACCGCGGTCGGTGCCTTCGGCTTCTCACGCACCGGCGAAGGACTGGCCGAGCTCGCCAGCGGCCTCAAGCTGACGCCGTCGTCGCGTTCCGCCCTGAGTCGCTCCCTGGCCAACGGCGAGCCGCAGTCCCTCGACTTCGACGACGCCCACCTCGGCGAGGAGCTCGAGCTCCTCCTAGGTCGTCCGGCCTCGGGGCAGGTGGTGATCTTCCCCGTACGTGGTGCCGAACGGATGATCTCGGTGATCTACACCGACAACGGGCAGCGCGACGAGGAGATCCAGGACATCCGGATTCTGGAGCTGGCCACCTCACAGGTCGGCGTCGCGTTCGAAGACGAGCTGCTGCGCCAGAAGCTAGGTAAAGACGGCTTCGCCGGCGTGGTGGGGTAGGCACCCAAGCCAGATCGCGAAGCAGCTTCGTGCCCTTGGGTTCGTGATATGTTCATGCGTGCATGTCTTGGCTCTCACGACTCTTCCTGCTCCTCGTCTTGGGTGCTTCAGCGGCCGAGGCGGCGACCTTCTACGTCGCCACCGACGGCAGCGACGTCACCGGTGATGGCTCACCGGGCGTTCCCTGGGCGACGATCGAGCATGCGGTGGAAAATGTTCCAGACGACTGTCTGATCCTGGTTCGGCCCGGGCTTTACAGCGGCAGGGTACGGCTCGACGAGCAGTTTCCCCTCGGCATTACGGTGCGCTCCGAGGAGCCTTATCGAGCTCAGTTGCGCCACGACAGCACGGTGGTCACGGTCTTCACCGGCCAGGGCATCACCCTCGAAGGCTTCGACATCGCCCACAGCGGACCGGGCGGTGGCCTGGTGATCCAGGTCCAGGATCTGATCGGTGTGCCGGGCGGCGCCGAAATCACCAGTCGTATCGTGCTGCGCAACAACGTCATCCACGACAGCTTCGACAACGACCTCCTGAAGATCAACAACGGCGCGGGTCTGGTGACAGTCGAGGGCAACGTGTTCTACAACCAGCAGGGCTCGGACGAGCATATCGACGTCAATGGCGTGACCGACGTCGTGGTGCAGGACAACATTTTCTTCAACGACTTCGAAGGCAGTGGTGGGATCAACCCGAACAACACGTCGAGCTACATCGTGATCAAGGACTCCAACCCGCCGGATCCGGGCAATCCCGGGGCGGACCGCATCACCGTGCGGCGCAACGTCTTTCTCCATTGGCAGGGTTCGACCGGCGCCAATTTCGTCCTCATCGGTGAGGACGCACAGCCGTTCCACGAGGCGAAGAACGTCCTGGTGGAGAACAACCTGATGCTCGGCAACTCGACCCACACGATGCGTGCCGCCTTCGGGGTCAAGGCGGCGCGCGACGTCACCTTCCGCAACAACACCATCGTCGGTGACTTGCCGTCCCTTGCCTTCGCCATGCGCCTCAAC
>JBCCGX010000448.1:0-7730 GCA_039029035.1 Acidobacteriota bacterium
AGCCTGGTGGCTCTCGGACCGTCGCGAAGCCCCGAGGGTGGGAGCCGTACCGAGGCTTCGCGGTCCGAAGTCGTCGCTCGCAGCGGGATTGGGCGAAAGAAGCCAAGCACCCGCGGGTGCCGCAGGGGCTTGGCGAAGAATCCACCAACCTCTCTCGGGTGCCGCGGCAACTTCCCGGAGGAACAACCAACCTCCCTCGGACGCCGCGGCAACTTCTGAGAGAACCAACCGACCTCCCGCGGGAGTCGCGGCGACTTGGCGAAGAACCAACCAACCTGCCGCGAGTGTCGCGGCGACCTTCCGGAGAATCAACCAACCTGCCGCGAGTGTCGCGGCGACTTCCCGACGAATTCGATTGTCTGTCGCATCGGTCGCGGCGGCTTGCCGGCGAAATCTCCAAGGGCACGCGAGTCTTGCTTTGCGAAAGAAAACTTAACCCAAAGGGCACGCGACACTCGCGGCAGCTTGCCATCGTTTTCCCCAAGGGCACGCGAGTCCTGCGGCAGCTTGGTGACGAATTCCCCAAGGGCACCCGACACTCGCGGCAGCTTGGTGACGACTGTTCCAAGGACCCGCGACACCCGCGAGCTCTCGAGTCGCGTAACTGGATCGGCACGCGAAACTTTTGCCTCTGGTTTCCAGCCGGCTGGCTCGGATCGGCTCGAATCCCGTAGTGCGCTCCTAGCCGGTGTAGAAAGTTGAGTATCTGAGCCGCGCGTTTTTCTCTTTACCAGAGATTCCGCGGCTGATCTAGCAGAAGACTCGGACAAATCATCCGTGTCTTGGGTAAAACTTTCGGGTTTAATGCGGTGGCAGGTGGTCCCTGCCTAACCTTCAGCCTGACGACTGGCAACCACTGATACCCCTGAGAGGAGGCCCGCCATGGCTGAGCGATTCTGTCGTGATTGTTTATCCCTGCCGCCTTTTGATTTGCCCGACCGGCAGCGCAGGAGAAGCCAATGAAGACCCTCGAAGCCTCGCGACTCCGGGTGGCGGATCTCGATCGAGCGCTCGGCCGACTGGCTGAGCTTGGTGCTCGCATGGTTTTCCCCAAGCCGGTGATCGCGACCCAGGCGACCTGGCCGGCCGCGTGTCCCCTGTCGGAGAAGGCGCTCGAGGCGGAGCTGCGGTCGATCCGCGACGCGGTGGCCGGGATCGGCGATCAGGCGACGGCCTTGCTCGACCGCTTGCCCGATCCGCCGGAGTACGAGCACGAGGATCTGGACGATGTGCCACCGAGCGTCTACTGCCATCTCTATGGTGTGGTCGCTCTCCTCGCCCAGGACACGATCGGCGAGATGACGGATGTGTTGGACAGGGCGCTCGACGAGACGTCCCAGACCTTGTGGGACGCGTGGCTGGCGCGACGGGTGCCGGCGGGCAGTGCGCTCCGGCAGCTGGTTTTGCCGCCCGGAGCCTCCGAGGAGGCGGCGGAGTGAGAGAGTATTTGCAGAGAGATCTCTGCTAAAGTCTGGCCAACATGCCTTGGCAAGAGACCCAGCGCCGGCTGCTGGCCGGCTTGTTGGGAGAGCTGCGCGGCCAATGGGGCCGCATACGGGAGGTCGAGGAGGCTCTCGGCATCGGCACCCCAGGCTATCTCAACAAAATGTGCTCCGGCAGAGCGGAGATCCGTCTGCGGGTCTTCCTGCAGACGCTGGAAGCTCTGAAGGTGGAGCCGGGGAGCTTCTTCTCCCGTGCGCTCGAGATCTGCCCGCAGCCGGACGACTCTCTGCGGCAGATCGAAGACCCGGAAGAAGACGACCGGGCTCTGGAGCAGATCACCAAGGCGGCGCGCCGGATCGAGGGCGAAGAGCCGCCGGCTGCCGAGCTCGCCGCCACCGCCGGGGCAGCCCAGGTGGAGGCCTTCGTGCGGAAGTCACGGGAAGCTCAACAGCGAGCTCTGCAGCGCGGCAAGGTCTACCGCACCCGCGCCTTCGCCCGTGCCTACCTTGAGCACCTCGACGACTACCGCTACGACCACGGCGACGAGGCAGCACGGCTGGCCACCGCGGTGGTGGCGCATCTTCTGCCGCGGCTACCCGGGCCGCGGTCGGATCGCCTGGCTTTGCTCTGCCTGGGCCTCGGTGTCTTCGGCTCGGCGCGGCGGCTGAAAGGGCATTTCAGTGCCGCTGCAAGCACCTTTCGCCTGGCTCTCCAGGTGGCGCGGCGGGCGGAGTTGCAGGCGGACGAGGCCAATCTGCTGATGCGAGCTTCCTACTTGCTCAAAGACCACGGTCACTTTCGCCGCGCTCTTAGCTTGCTGAACGATGCCTTGGTGCTCTTCGTTCGCCTGGGCTCGCGGCGGGACATGGGACGAGTGCTGGTGGATCAGGGGATGATGAATTGTTGCCTTAGCGACTATCACTCCGCAGTGCAGGACCTCGAACAGGCTTTGACGCACCTAGCTGGTAGCGTTGATGCCCTGCCCCGATACCACCTAGCGGCTTATCAGTTTCTTGCCTATTCCTACGAACAGCGAGACGAGTTGGAAGTGGCCGAAAGATGGCTGATGGAAGGTGTTCGGGCGCTCGAAATGAGCCATGCAGTAGACCGCGCGCGCTTGCAATGGAGCCGTGGCACCCTGGCCTTGAAGCAGGGCTCGGCAGTACGTGCTGAGCGCAGGCTCCGGTCTGCACTTCATGTGTTGAGGAAACATGAGAACCATCTGAAAGAGGCCCTGGTCTCCCTCGACCTTCTACGGGCGTTGCTCGCGCAAGGAAAGATCCAGGAGGCTACGGAGACCGCCGTCGCGATGGGGCAGTTGCTGTGGAAGTTCAACAATAACCCACTCGCGGAGGCGGCGGTCATGGGTCTGGTGCGAGCCGCCTTGGCGGGCCAACTTGACGAAGCGCTAGTTCGGCAAGTGCAAGGAAAGCTCTCCTGCCGGCGGCCCTCCTTGGAAGGCGCTATCGAGCGCTACTAGCCGCTAGGTTCGATAAACGGGCCCGCCGGTAGCTGGCCGTCAGGTTCGATCCAAAGTCCGAACTGCGGGCTGCCATGAGGATCGAGCCACGGTCCGACACCAGGTCTGCCACCGGGCTGGATCAACGGCCCAACTCCCAGACTAGGCTCGATGAAAGGTCCACCTAGAACCTCGCCGCTAGGTTCGATCAGCGGGCCGACCCCCGGACCGCCGCCAGGCTCGATGATCACACCGACTCCCTCACAGCCGTGAGGTTCGATGAACGGACCGGCTTCGGGCGCTCCTGTGGCTTCGACCCACGGTTCGGTCTCCACGGCCCCGCAGTTCCGAGACCTCCATAGCTCTTGTTGCCTCATCTCGACTCCTCCTCATCGGCGGGTCACTCGCCGGGCTCCGTCGCCCGCCGCCGCCCGCTGCGAGCCTTGACGCTACCGTCGTCCGGCCATCTCGACAGTTCTCAGAGATCTCGATTTACGGAGGTCGAGACCCTCTAAGGGGAGACAATCCTCTTTTGATGGCAAACTAGCAGAGTATTCCCTGGTGCCAAGGGCCTTCTTGCACAGATTCAAGAGATTCGAAGAGATATGCCCGCAATTGCTCAAACACCGAATCTCGACTTGTCGCGAATCGTCGCGAAACTGGACAGGGTGTCCCGAATCGGCAATTCGAGCGAATTCGCCCGAGAAACCTCACCGCTCCGTAGGGTGCGCACTGCGCACTGCGCACTGCGCACTGCTGCACTTTCCACTGGTCCCCCTCCGGGGGAACACAGACCAGCGCCACACTCGAAGGCCAGCGGCGCGGGGTACGCGCTGTCCCGCCGTCAACTCTCGTGAAACCAGGCGCAGCGTCCGAATTCGCCGCTCGACCGGCTCCGTCTCCGATCGCCCGGCAGGCAGCTGGCAAACTTTCCGTACACCGCGATCCGGGAGACATCCGATGCAGAGCCCCAAGCGCCACGCCGCCTTCGAAACCTCGGCTGAGCTCCGGCCCCGTGACCGCCTGCTCGAGCATGGCCCGGAAGCCGTATCCGACGCCGAGCTCCTGTCCGTGTTGTTGCGTTACGGCGCGCCGGGCGCCTCGACGGTGGCGATCGCCGCGCGCCTGCTGGAGACCGTTGGCGGTCTGCATGGCCTCTTGCAGACCGACCGGTCTTTGCTAGAGCGATCCGGCGAGCCCGCTGGACGATCGGCGGTGGTGCTCGCCGCGGCGGAAGTGGCGCGCCGCGTCGCTCGGCGACGGATCGCCTGCAAAACCCTGCTCGATTATCCCGAGGCGGTCGTCAGCTACCTCGACCTCTGTCACTCGCGAACGAATCAGGAAGTCGTCGGGGCCCTCTTCCTCGATGTGCGCCACCGTCTGATCGCCGACCGCCTTTTGTTCCGCGGCACCCTGGTGCGGACAGGGGTCGAGCCGCGCCAGATCCTGGCCGAGGGATTGCGTCTGAACGCGGCGTCCTTTGTTCTCTATCAAACTCATCCGAGCGGCGACCCTTCACCGAGCGCCGCCGACTACGACGTCGACCAGCGGCTGCGCCAAGCCGGCGAGCTGGTCGGCATCGAGATGATCGATCATCTCATCATCGGCAGCGCCAGTCGCTGGGTGTCGATGCACCGGAGCGGGCGTTTCTGAGGCTGCCGAGCCCCACGTGATCGACATCAGGTAGCGGGCCGAACGGATAGACTCCCGGGCCGAGGTAGGGCTGAGGTGTATGGCTGAAGACCGCTGGCAACGCACGCTGGAGCTTTTCCATCTCGCGCTCGAGGCCGAGCCGGAGGCGCGTGATGCTTTGCTGACGGACGCCTGTGGGGCGGACGTCGAGCTGCGCCAGGCGGTCGACCGTTTGCTGGAGGGCCACCACAACGCGCCGAGCTTTCTCGACCACCCGGAAGAGCTCAACCCCCTGGCCGCCGGCGACGATCGGATCGGCCAGACTCTCGGTCCCTATCGCCTCGAGGAGCTGCTCGGCGAGGGCGGCATGGGGGTGGTCTACCGCGCCAGCCAGGAGCGGCCGATCCGCCGCCAGGTGGCGCTCAAGCTGATCCAGCTCGGTATGGCGACGCGCGAGGTCGTGGCGCGCTTCGAGTCCGAGCGCCAGGCCCTGGCGGTGCTGGATCATCCCAACATCGCCAAGGTCTTCGACGCCGGCGCCAGCGAGCAGGGGAGTCCCTACTTTGTGATGGAGTTGGTCGATGGTGTGGCGATCAACCGCTATTGCGACCAGCACACCCTCGGCACGCGCCAGCGGTTGGAGCTCTTCATGCAGGTTTGCCGGGCGGTGCACCACGCCCACCAGAAGGGCATCATCCACCGCGATCTCAAGCCGTCCAACGTGCTGGTGGCACGGCACGACGGCGAGCCGGTGCCCAAAGTGATCGATTTCGGCGTCGCTCGGGCGATCGACGACGGACAGCCTCGGCCCGCTCTGACCCAGCATGGGCGGTTTATCGGTACCCCCGAGTACATGTCCCCCGAGCAGGCCGAAATGGCGGTCGATGTCGACATTCGCACCGACGTCTACTCCTTGGGCGTGATGCTCTACGAGCTCCTGGTCGGGCGGCTGCCGATCGACGCCGAGAGCTTGCGACGGGGGACGCCGGAGCGCCTCAAGCAGCTGCTGCGTGGCAGCGATACACAGCCGCCGAGCACCCGGGTCAACACCCTCGGTGCCGAGGCCCAGGCCATCGCCAGCCGGCGACGAACCGATCCGGCGGCGCTGCGCCAGACGCTGCGCGGTGACCTCGATTGGATCGTGATGCGGGCGTTGGAGCCAGAGCCCCACAGGCGCTATGGCACGGCGTCCGAGCTGGCCGAAGACCTGGCCCGCCACCTGCGCGACGAGCCGGTGGAAGCCGGGCCGCCGGAGATGCGCTATCGCCTCGGTAAGTTCGTCAAGCGCCACCGTGTCGGCGTCGCCGTGGCGGCGAGCATCGCGGCTCTGCTCATCGCTTTCTCCATTGTCACCTTGTGGCAAGCGGTGCGGCTCCAGCACGCCCTCGAGCACAGCGAGCGCGAGGCGCGCAAAGCACAGGAAGTGACCGACTTCCTTACGAGCTTGTTTCAGATCTCGGATCCTAGCGAGGCCAGGGGCAACGACATCTCGGCACGTGAGATCCTCGATCGCGGCGCCGGTCGTGTGGCGACAGAGCTCGCTGGCCAGCCCGAGGTCCAGGCGGCGATGATGGGTGTCATCGGCGAGATCTATGTCGATCTCGGCCTGCTGTCTGAGGCCGAGAGCTTGATCGTCGGCGGTCTCGAGCTGCAGCAGCAGACCCTAGGAGGGCAGCATCCGGATATCGCCGCCAGCCACGCCCGTCTCTCCAACCTCCGGCAGTGGCAAGATGATCTGGCGGACGCTGAGGTACAGGCCCGGCGAGCGCTTGAAGTGCACCAGGCCTTTGCCGGTGGCGCCGATGGCGACGGTGAGAGTGACAGTGACGAGGCACGCTACCTGACCCGCCTGGGCTCGGTGCTGCACAATGCCGGCAAGTACCAGGAGGCCGAGGCGACCCTACGCCGGGCGCTCGAGTTGTGGGAGCCGACCAGCGTCGTCGAAGAGGGCGAGCGGACGGCGACCCGGTCGGAGCTGAGCATCACCTTGAAAGGGCTCGGCCGGTTCGGAGAGGCCGAAGGCCTGCTGCGCCAGGCGATCGATTACAGTCGAAATCACCTGGGCGCGGACCATCCCAGGCTCGCCACCCAGATGCTGAACCTGGCGAGCGTGGTCAGCGAGCTCGATCGCAACGTCGAGGCCGAAGCCTTGTTGCGAGAAGCTCTCGAGATCCGCCAGCGGGTGTACGGCAACGAGAGCATCGCGGCGGCGGTGGCGATGAACAACCTGGCCCGCATTTGTCAGCGCCTGGGCAAGCGTGACGAAGCCGAGGCCCTGCACCGCGAGGTGATCGCCATGCGCCGGCGCTTGCAAGGCAGCGATCACAGCGACGTGGCGGTGGCGCTGGCCAACCTCGGCGTGGCGTTGCGCCAGAACGGTCAATACGAAGAGGCCGAGGCGCTCTATCGTGAGGCGCTGGCGCTCAATCAGCGTATCCTCGGCCCGGACCACCCGACGGTCGCGGTCGCGCACCACAACCTCTCCGTGCTGCTGCGCCGGCGCGGCCGGCTGGAGCCAGCCGAGAGCGAGATTCGACGCGCCATCGAGATCATGCGTCCGGCCTTGGGCGAGGCACATCCTCACGTGGCGCGCTCGCAGACCGCTCTCGGCAAGATCCTGCTCATGGACGGCCGCCGCGGAGAAGCCGAAGCGGTGCTCCGCGCCGCCCTGAAGGCCCAGGTTGAGGGCCTACCCACCGGCCATCGCCGAACCTTGTTGACCCAGCTGTTCCTGGGGCAATGCTTGGCCGACACCGGTCGATTCGAGGAGGCCGAGCCCCTACTCGTGACCGCCCTGGACGGCCACCGCGAGGCCCGCGGCCCGGAGCACGAGTACACCCGCGAAGCCATCGCGGCTCTGGTCGCCCTCTACGACGCTTGGAACCGGCCGGAGGACGCCGCGCGCTACCGTGCTCAGCTTGCCGCCGCGTCGGCGGCGCCTTGATCCGGCGCCTCGGGCCGCAGGTGCGCCGCGAGCCAGGCCCGGGCCACTAGCCACTGGCGGTTCACCGTCCGCGACGACACGCTCAGCACCTTGGCGGTCTCGGCGATCGTTAAGCCGGCGTAGAAGCGCATCTTGACGATCTCGGCCAAGGTCGGGTCCTGGCGCTCGAGCACATCGAGGGCTCCATCGAGGGCCAGCACGTTTTCGGTGCGCGGCTGCTCGGCGGCCAAATCGTCGGCGAACGAATCGCGC
>JBCCGX010000449.1:0-7728 GCA_039029035.1 Acidobacteriota bacterium
CTGAACGCCCAGCAGCCTGCTCGGTGTTGGGTTGGAGCTTGCGTGGGCCGATGATCTGGCAGCAATCGGGGACACCGACGATCGAGTCGACCTGCTCGGCCATATCTCGGCCGACCCGCACCCGGGTGCCATTGAGACCGACCGTCACGACCTTCTCTTCGGTGTGCACTTCGATCGACACCCCGACCGATGGTGAGCTGCCTCCGTTCGATTCCCACAACAGATCACGCAGAGCAGACAGGCGCTCGCGCAAATCCGCCGCGCCTCCGTTGGTGGCATTCGGCAGGTCTTGAGTGCGTAGCACGATGCGCACTCCGGCCGTCAGCTCACCGACATTCTCCAACGGGATGACACGATCGACCAGCAGACTCACCGATGCGTCGCGCTGCTGCAGCTTGCCCTGCAGGAAGACGACCCGATCCTCCTCCAACAGGTGGCTGTAGCGCGAATACACATTGGAGAAAGCGACCGCCTCGATGGCTCCGGTCGGATCCTCGAAACCGCAGATCGCCATGGTCTGTCCGGCCGATCGCCCGCGCTGGGTGACGCGCCGGCGCACCTGGGTGATCATGCCACCGAACGTCACCTCGGTCCCGTCGGCCAGCGACTCGAGGTCGCTCGCGTTGGTGTTGCCATAACGCTCCAGGGTGTCGATATGCTGCTCCAGGGGATGGCTCGAGACGTAGAACCCGAGCACTGATTTCTCCAGCTTGAGCTGCTCTTTGAGGGGCCAGGGCTCGACCTCGGGCAAGGCAATTTCCGGCGCTTCGACGACACCGGTCTCAGGCTCCGGCACCTCGAAGAGGTTGGTCTGCCCCGAAGCCCGATCCTCTGCCTTCTTGTGCCCGCGGCGGATGGCGCCGGCCGAGGCTTCGAGCAGCGCTGCACGCTGCTCACCGCCATGAATCGCATCGAAGGCGCCGCATTTGATCAGCGCTTCGATCGTCGTCTTGTTGACCACTTTGAGCGGTACCCGGGCACAGAAATCATGCAGTCCCTGGAAAGCACCGCCTTCTTCGCGCTCGGCGATGATCGCTCGAATAGCCTTCTCGCCGACCCCCTTCACCGCCGACAGCCCGAAGCGGATGTGCCCGCCGGAGGCGATCCGCTCTTCGCCCTCGCCAAAGACCGGCGTGAAGCCGACCTCCGAGGAGTTGATGTCCGGCGCCCGGACGTCGATGCCGCGACTGCCGTCGGGCAGCATCACCCGGCGGGACTCTTCGATGTACTTGACCACTTTTTCGGTGTTGACCGACTCATAGGTCAGCACCGCGGCCATGTACTGCACCGGGAAGTATGTTTTCAAGTAAGCCGTCTGGTAGGCGACGATGGCGTAGCCAGTGGAATGGCTCTTGTTGAAACCGTAGCCGGCAAACTTGAGGATCAGCTCGAAGAGACTGGCCGCTTCGCCCTTCTTGACGCCCTTCTCCTGAGCCCCCTTGAGGAACTGCGCCTTTTGGGCGCCGATGACCTTTTCTTTCTTCTTACTGATCGCCTTGATCAGTGAGTAGGCGGCGCGCAGGGGAATCCCGCCAAGCTCGTGCACGATCTGCATGACCTGTTCTTGGTAGATCATGATGCCGTAGGTCTCGGCGGTGAACTTCTCGACGATCGGATGGCTCTTGGGTACCGGTTGGCGACCGTGCTTGCGCGAGTTGTAATCGTCGATCAGGGCCATCGGGCCGGGCCGGTAGAGGGCGTTGGCCGCGATCAGATCCTCCAGCCGATCCGGCGCCATCGAGCACAACAAACGGCGCATGCCGTCGGACTCGAACTGGAACACCGACACCGTCTCCCCGCGTTGGAAGAGGCCGAGCACCCTCGGGTCGTCGTAGGTCAGTCGATCGAGATCGAGGGGATCCCAGCGGGCGGGTCGCTCGCCCTGCGGATCGACCGTCGCGCGGATGGCCTGGGGATCGAGCTTGTCCGCCACCAGCTTGCGCGCCCGCTCGATAATCGACAGGGTGCGCAGGCCCAGGAAGTCCATCTTCAGCAAGCCGACCTTCTCGCAGGTCGGCCCGTCCCATTGGGTGATCAGGACCTCCTGGTCGCCCTGACGATTGACCGCCAGCGGCAGGATGTTCGATAGCGCCTGATTGCCGAGCACCACGCCGGCGGCGTGGACTCCGGCATGCCGCGTCAGCCCTTCGAGCTTGCGGGCCGTATCGATCCAGCGGCGAGTTTCCTCGTCGCCCTCATAGACCGCCTGGAGGTCGGGGTTCTGGTCGATCGCCTCATCGAGCTTGATGTTGAGCTGATCGCCGACCATCTTGGCCACCCGATCGACCTCGCCCAGGGGTACGTTCATCACTCGCCCGACGTCGCGGATCGCCGCTTTCGCCTTGAGAACGTTGAAGGTGATGATCTGCGCCACCGTCCCGCTGCCGTTGGCGTCGTACTTCTCGCGCACGTAGTCGATGATCTCGGCCCGGCCGTCCTGGCAGATATCGATGTCGATATCGGGGTATTCCTTACGATCGGGATCGGTGAAGCGCTCGAACAGCAAGCCGTAGTGCACCGGGCAGGCGTTGGACAGGCCGAGAGTGAAGCCCACCATCGTGCCGACGCCGGAGCCACGGGCGCTGGCTGGAATACCGCGCCGGCGCGCTTCGTTGGTGAAGTCCCAGCAGATCAGGAAGTAGGACGAGATGCTCTTGGCCGAGAGAATGCCGAGCTCGCGATCCAGCCGCTGGCGGATTTCGTCAGTGATCCCATCTTCGCCGTAGCGCCATATCAGCCCGGCCTCGGCGAGGTCGCGCAAGGCTTCGTCACACTGCTTCTCGAGCTCTTCCGGCGAGTCCGAATCGCTCTCGGCATCGAAGGCCACCAGCTCGAAACCGGCACAGAATTCCTGTAGCCAGGCACCCGAGCCGATCGGATGCTCACTCTCGCCCTCCCGGGTACGACGCACGACCTTGACCACCGGCGCGTGGTTCTGGGTCAGATCGATGTCGACATTGCAGCGCTCGGCGATGCGCAAGGTGTTCTCCATCGCCTCGCGCCCCGCCCCGTCGTGGTAGTCGGCGAACAGCTCCGCCATCTCCTCCGGCGACTTGACGTAGAGATCCGACGGATAGCGCATCCGCTCGGGATCCTCCTTGATCTTGCCGGTCGAGATGCACACCAGGGAATCGTGACTGTCCCAATCCTCGGCATCCAGGAAATGCGAATCGTTGTCGCACACCAACGGCAGCTCGAGTTCCCGAGCCAAGCGGATCAAGTGCGGATTGATCGCCTCCTGCTCCGGGATGTGGCGCTGCAGCTCGATATAGAAACGCGGCTCGCCCTGCTCGTTGGGCTTGAAGATAGAAGCGTGCCAACGCGCCTCGTCGAAGGCTCGCTGCCAGTCCTGCTCGTCACCGTTCTTCTCGTAGTTGACCAGGTGATGGGCCAGGGAGGACCCGAGATGACCGTTGATCGCGATCAAGCCGTCGCCCCATTGCTCGAGGGTCGACTTGTCCATCCGCGGTTTGTAGTAGAAGCCGTTCTGGAACGAATCCGAGCTCAGTTGGATGAGATGTCCCCAACCGATCTCGTTCTCCGCCAACAGCACCAGATGGAAGCCGCCATCGGCGACCCCGGTGCGGGTGCGGTCCGTACGATCCGAGACCCGGCCGCCGACGTCCGGGGCGACATAGGCCTCGATGCCGAGAATCGGCTTGATGTCAGCCGCTTTTGCCTTGGTGTAGAACTCGACCGCGCCGTGCAGGTTGCCGTGGTCGGTCACCGCCACCGAGCTCATCCCGAGGGCTTTGACCCGGGCGATAAGATCGTCGATGCGATTGGCGCCATCCAGCAGGCTGTACTGGCTGTGCAGATGCAGGTGGACGAAGGGCAGCTTGGACAAGGCTCACTCCGGTAAGGGGCGGGCGAGGCCCCTGCTACAAGATGTGGATGTCAGAGCGAAGAACACCCCAACATCTTACACCTGCCGTGGGCTCGAATCCACCTCGATCCGGGCCCGCTCAGAAGATGCTCGGCATCTCCGTCAACACCTGGCCGAGCTTCTCGCGTAGCGCCTGATCCATCTTGGCCGAAGCGGAATTGACCGCCGCCACGAGCAGATCTTCCAGCATGCCAGGATCGTCCGGATCGGCGGCTTCGGGCTCGATGTGGACCTCGCGCAGATGCCGATTACCGTCCATTGTCACCGACACCATGCCGCCGCCCACCGAGGCCTCCACGAAGGTGACCTCGCGCTCGTCTTGCATCTTGCGCTGAACTTCTTCTGCTTGCTTGAGCAACTCGTGGGTGTTCACGGTCCCTCCTCACTGCTGCCTGGCAACGCCGGCCGCCGACGCGGGTCGACGGCGGGCGCCGCTACGTAGAGCGGCCGCCGACTAGGCCGCTCGCGATTCCGGCGGCTTCATTCGAACGAATCAATCGCCTCGTCAATCGAGTCGTGGACCTCGAAGACCGAGATCAACTGGGTGATCTGGAGGATGTCGGTGACCTTCGGCGGCAGGTTGACCAGCTTCAGCTGGCCGCCGCGATTGCTCACCGAAGTGAAGGCACTGACCAACTCTCCGATACCCGAGGAGTCGATGGTCGAGACTCCGCCCAGATCTGCCAGGATGTTGCGGGCGCCAGCTTCCAGAGCTTCGGCCACAGCCTCGCGCAGGGCGACGTCGCCAGTGCCGATGGTGATCTTGCCTTTCGGTTCCAGGATCGTCACACCCCGGTCGTGACGCGCATCGATCTTCATAGTCTCTCCTTGAGAATCTGTCGTTTCGGGAGTTGCTGCCTAGTGGATTAGAGCCGATGGGCGGATCGCCCTCACGAGCCACTGCTCTCTTCGGCCGGAGGGCCGCCAGCGCTCGCCAACTGCTTGCGCAGCGTGACCACGGTGCCTCCGTCGGGTCGCGAGCTGTATTCGATCTCGTCCATGAAGCTCTTCATATAGAAGATGCCGCGCCCGTTCGGCTTCAACAGGTTCTCCGGCGCCAGCGGGTCGTCGACCGTCTGCACGTCGAAGCCCTCGCCCTCGTCGAGGACGCGAATGATCGCCTCGTTGTCGGCGATCGCCAGCTCCACCTGAACCTGCTTCTCCGGGTCCTGACGGTTGCCGTGCTTGATCGCGTTGGCGACCGCTTCGCGGATCGCGATCCCTACCCAATGGCGGGCATCATCGTCCAGACCGAAGCGCTCAAGCGCATCGTCGAAGACGACTTGGATCAGGTCGATATGCTCGAAACGGCTGCCGATAGCGATCCGGACCTGGGACTCTTCAACAGGCATCGCGTCGGCGAGTCTAGCAGATCCTAGAAGAGGAGGGCGACGGGATTCTGAGCCGTTGTCTCGTAGGCGCGCAGGGCGGTCGGAATGACCACCAGCAGTTGGACTGCATCGAACAGGAAGTGGGCCGAGATCGCTGCCCAAACGCTGCCACGCCAACGCGCCAGCGCTGCGTAGATCAGCGACAGCAGGGTGATGCCGAAGAGCATCAGGGGCTGCCCGTACCCCAGGTGTGCGCCGACGAACAGCAGGCTGGACAAGCCGATCCCGATACGCGGCTGGAGAAACCCGCGAAAGAAAATCTCTTCGGAGACGCCCGCGGCAAGGCTGATGGCCAGGCGCAGGGTGACCGGCAGACCGGCCATCCAAACGATGAGCTGGGCCGGCTCCTGGGCCACCAAGGTCTCGCGGCCGCTCGCGCTGAGCACCAGACCCAGGGCGAAGCTCGCCACCAGAACGGCGAACCAAGCCGCCAGCCCCACTGCCAGGCCGAGAGTCAGCTCACCGATGATGTTGCGCGACCGCAGGCCGATGGCGCCACGCCAGACGACGGCGAAGCGACGCCTGGAGATGCCCCGAACGCCGACGAAGCCACAACCCAGCCACAGGACCAGCCAGAGCAGCAGCAACAGCGGCGAGACGAAGATCTGGGGCCAGTCGAGGGCCTCCGTGTCGATCTCCGGCGATTGATTGAAGGTCGTCGCCGGCAGGAACACGGCGAAGAGCAACAGCAGGGCGAGACCCAGCCCAGCCAGCAGCCGCCGCAGAGGGTCACTAAATCCCGGTGGATCGAAGCCGCGCTGGGCGGCGAGGCGGTCCACCAGCACCGTAGTGAGGCAAGCCGCCACCAGGGCGACGCTAGCAGCCAAGCCCAAGCCGGGCGCTGCCGAGGAGACATCCGCGGCCGCGATGCCGCCCGGAAAACCGCTCATCGGCGCATCTTACACTCGCGTGATGAACCAGGGTCTCATCGACCACTGCCAGCCGCGCCAAGCCAGACACCGCGTGTTATCCTTGCTGCCTCAACTCTGAAGGAGGAAATCCCCTTGAAACGCTTTCCAGGCGTCGACTTCATGGAGTTCGACGCATTGCTCACCGACGAAGAGAGGCTGACGCGCGACACCGTCCGCGAGTTTGTGGACGACCTGGTCAAGCCGATCATCGAAGAATGCCACCGCGATTGCCGCACGCCGCTGGAGCTGGTGCCCGAGATCGCCAAGCTCGGCCTGTTTGGCGCGACGATTCCGGAGTACGGCCTCGCCGGCTTGGACAACATCGCTTACGGCCTGATCATGCAAGAGCTCGAGCGCGGCGACTCGGGTCTGAGGAGCTTCGTCTCGGTACAGAGCTCCCTGGTCATGTACCCGATCTACACCTTCGGTTCCAAGGCGCAGAAGGACCGCTGGATCCCGGCTCTCGGGTCCGGCGAAGCCATCGGCTGCTTCGGCCTCACCGAGCCCGACTTCGGCTCCAACCCGGGCGGCATGCTGACGACCGCTCGGCGCGACGGCAACGAGTGGGTGCTCAACGGCAGCAAACAGTGGATCACCAACGGCACCCTGGCCGATGTCGCCGTCGTGTGGGCCAAGACCGAAGACGGTGTGCGGGGCTTCCTGGTGGAGAAAGACACCCCCGGCTTCACCACCTCCAATCAGCACGGCAAGTTTTCCCTGCGCACCTCGACCACTTCCGAGCTCGGCTTCGTCAACTGCCGCATCCCGGCCGACGCCATCCTACCCGGCTCGACCGGCCTCAAGAGCCCGCTGATGTGCCTCAACCAGGCGCGCTACGGTATCGCCTGGGGTGGCCTCGGCGCCGCCATGGACTGCTACTCCACCGCTCTCGAATACGCCAAGGAGCGCATCCAGTTCAGTGGCCAGCCCATCGCCAGCCATCAGCTGGTGCAGGACAAACTGGTGTGGATGATCTCCGAGATTACCAAGGGCCAATTCCTGGCCTACCAGATCGGCAAACTGAAGGACGCCGGGCGGGTCAAGCACCAGTACATCTCCATGGGCAAGCGCAACAACGTCTGGGTCGGTCGCGAATGCGCTCGCTTGGCGCGGGAGATTCTTGGCGCCAACGGCATCGTCGATGACTATCCGGTGATTCGCCACATGCTCAACCTGGAGTCGGTCTACACCTACGAGGGCACCCACGACATCCACGCTCTGGTGATCGGCGAGAGCATCACCGGTATCCCGGCCTTCAACGCGCCGGAGCGCCGGGAGAAGAAGCCGAAGCCGGCGGCGGTCGAAGCGGCGAGCTGAGTCGCTTCCAGGTTCGAAACGGCGCCCGGGGCCAAACCCGGGCGCCCACCTTTGAGCTCTACCTCCCGGCTCCCCAGGGTCAAGCACCGGCCCGAGTTGGCTCGAGGCTCCGTAGCGAGCCGGATGGCGTAGAAGGGTCTGCGCCATCGCCGTCTGGCCGCACTCGATAGGCCAACCAGCCGATCAAGATATCGACGGCAGCGTGCAGGGCCATCGCTGGCCA